>JAAFHQ010000162.1 GCA_013298445.1 Chitinophagales bacterium
TTGCTTTTGTCAACTCGGTTTGGGACATCAAGTTCATCAAGATTCAAGGTTTTACCTACGATCTCAACAACATTGAGCACAATATCCTGCGCCCGGTGTTTAAAGATGCAAGGGTGCACGCCGCCATCAATTGTGCGTCCTATTCTTGCCCAAGGTTGCGACAAGAGGCCTACACCCCGGAGAAATTGGACAGCCAATTGGAAGATGCCATGAAAAAATTCCTGGCCGACCCGCTGCGCAATAAAATAACGGCTGAAAAAGCCGAGATTTCCGAAATTTTCAAGTGGTTCAAAGGTGATTTTGACCGAGATGCGGGCTCTTTAATTGCCTACATCAATAAATTTTCGACCCAAAAGATCTCAGACAAAACTGAACTCAAATACCTCAATTACAACTGGACCCTCAACGAAACCAAGTAAAAAAGCACACTACTGACATTTTGCTCGGAGGACATCAATTGCCCCAGGCTTCAGCCTGGGGATATCGGAATCCCTTGGATTTGGGCTTTAGCCCTGACTTGAAAATTGAATTTTGGGCTAAAGCCCGATCAAAAGGGGAAGCCCTGCCCACGAGCTAAAGCACGTGGCAATTGATGTCCTCCGAGCAGAATGTCGATTAGTATGGTAAATAAACAACCATTCATCTAAATACAACAACTAACCATGGCTCAAAAGCATTATTTCGATCCAGCCGACCTCGCCAAGTTCGGCGACATTACCAAGTGGCAAAAAGCAATGGGCGACAAATATTTCGCCTGGTATGGGGAAACCATGAAAGAAGGAGCGCTTACCGAACGGGAAAAGGCCCTGATTGCCCTGGCGGTAGCTCATGCCATTCAATGCCCTTATTGCATTGATGCCTACACCTCCACTTCGCTGGAAAAAGGGGCCGATGAGGAACAAATGATGGAAGCGGTGCATGTAGCGGCGGTCATTCGGGCTGGTTCCAGCCTCGTTTATGGCGTACAAATGATGAACCACGCTGAAGAAATAACCATGTAAGCTTTATAATTTGAGTGCATGACAAATTTGGAGCAACGCAAAAACCAACGGATGATTTTGGGTTGTAGAGACGCACGGCCGTGCGTCTCTACGGCGCGTTGCCCCAATTTTGGCATGAACTCTTATAATTTTCACTATGGCCATTCACCAAAAAGGAAAATCCCTTGCTGCTCGCGGCGATGCACTATCGGATACTTTTTTCCAACTGGAAGTCCTCAATGGGCGCGAACGCAGCGCGGTCCAATTCAAACCCTTCGAGGAATCCATCAAAATCGCTGGTTTTGATCAGGGCAAACTATTGCCCTCCCGCATCGAAATTTTCCAAATCAATGTAGGCAAACTGTGCAATCAAACCTGTGCCCATTGCCACGTGGACGCCGGCCCCGATCGCAAAGCCGAAAACATGGACAAGGCAACTTTCGATCGTTGTTTGGAAATACTGGCCAAATACGACATTCCTACGGTAGACATTACCGGTGGTGCGCCCGAAATGAATCCACACTTCCGCTGGTTTGTTGAAGAATGCCATAAGTTGGGCAAACACGTAATGAACCGTTGCAACCTCACCATTATCGTGTCCAACCCCAAATACCAGGATTTGCCCCATTTTTTCGCCGAAAACAAAGTGGAAGTTGTTTCCTCTCTGCCCCATTATTCCGCACTGCGTACGGATAGCCAAAGGGGCGACGGGGTATTTGAAGATTCGATCAAAGCCCTGCAACTGCTCAATGCGGTGGGCTATGCCCAAGCCGATTCTGGGCTAAACCTCAATCTGGTCTACAATCCCTCCGGTGCTTTTTTGCCCGGCGGCCAAACTTCCCTGGAAAACGAATTCAAACGCCAGCTTAAGCGCAAATACAACGTGGATTTCAACAATCTCTACGTCATCACCAATATGCCGATCAGCCGTTTTCTGGATTATTTGCTGGAAAGTGGGAATTATGAAAAATACATGACCTCACTGATCGATGCTTTCAATCCCGCCGCAGTAGCCGGGGTGATGTGCCGCAATACCATTTCAGTGAGTTGGGATGGCTGGATGTACGATTGTGATTTCAATCAGATGCTGGATCTTAAGGTCAGTACCCCTGGAAAATCAGTTCATGATTTTGATCTCGCGGCGCTCGAAAAACGGGACATCGTGCTCAATCAGCACTGCTATGGGTGTACTGCGGGTGCTGGATCGAGCTGTGGCGGGCAGGTGGCTGAATAGTTGAGGGAGGTTGAGAAGGTTGAGAAGGTTGAGGCTACCGCGAGAAGCTTAGACAAGGATGCGTCTAAGTCGCTTGCGGTAGCCTCAACCTCCCTCAACCTTCTCAACCGAATGCCTCGCTTGTTAAAAAATTCCTAATCCCCCATTCGCCCAATAATTTTTATCTTGCTTAGGTCATTCTTCTGTTATCACAAAAAACCAAAACATGAAACAATTGAGATACCTAAGCTGTGCGCTGGCACTGTTGCTGAGTGGAAATTTTTTGCTGGCCCAGGTACGCGTGGGTGGTGGTTTTACCTACGGAACCAAATTTGAAAAGCCAGGTTTGTTCGCCCGTGGGGAGTTTCAAATCCCCAACAAAGACCTGGGGATTGTGGCCTCGGGTAATTTCTACTTTCCCAAAGAGGACAAAAACCTGGGCGTAAGTGATAGCCGCATGGCCTTTAACCTGGATGGGATGTATACCTTCGCAGGCAACGACTTTTTGGACATTTATGGCCTCGGCGGTTTGAATGTGATGCGTTCCAGCCGCAAGATCACCGGCTTTGACGATAAAGCTACGGATACCAAATTTGGTTTTGGCGTGGGTGGCGGCATTCGCTACAAACTGGAAAGTAAACTGGTCCCGATGGCCGAGATGAAATACATCAAAGGTGGGCAGGATGAGTTCGTGATCAATATTGGGGTGTTGTTTCAATTGTAGGGGCAACCCTCGCGGTTGCCCGTGTAGAATTTAAGGGGGGGAAACCCAGATTTTTCCCCCTTAAAAAAAATAGTCAAATCTTCCTTTGCGCAAATCTCCACAAAATCCCTACCTTTGCGCATGGATACGCAAAATACCAACCTGGACAAATTTCTGGGCGAGGCACTGACCTTCGACGACGTGCTGCTCGCTCCGGCATACTCTGAAGTATTGCCTCGTGAAGTGGACATCACTTCCCAACTTACTCGCGAATTAAGATTGAATGCTCCCGTTGTTTCGGCCGCTATGGATACGGTAACCGAAGCAAAACTGGCTATTGCAATTGCTCGGCAGGGTGGCATTGGGATCATTCACAAGAACATGACCATTGCTGAACAAGCCGAACAGGTTCGCCTGGTCAAACGTTCGGAAAGTGGCATGATCATCGATCCCGTCACGCTGAAACCGGACGCAACCATTCGCGATGCCAAAAACCACATGGAGCGCTTCAAGATTGGCGGGATTCCGGTAGTTGATGTCAACAACCATCTGGTGGGCATCCTGACCAACCGCGACTTGCGTTTTGAAACCAGTCTGGATCGCTCGGTTCAAGAACTGATGACCTCCAAAAATCTGGTCACCGCACCCGCAGGAACTACCCTGCATCAAGCCCGCGAAATTCTGCAACGCAACAAGATTGAAAAACTGCCTGTGGTTGATGACAACAACAAGCTGGTCGGTTTGATCACCTACAAAGACATCATGAAGGTGATCAACTATCCCCTCTCGTGCAAGGATACCTTTGGGCGTTTGGTGGTAGGGGCAGCTTTGGGCGTTACTCGCGACATGATGGAGCGGGTGGAAGCCCTGGTTCACGTAGGCGTTGACGTGGTTGCGATCGATACTGCTCATGGGCACTCTCAAGGAGTACTCAACGCGGTAAGAGAGGTTAAGAAAAAATACCGGGACCTACAAGTCATCGGTGGCAACGTAGCCACTGGCGCAGCGGCCTTGGCTTTGGTTGAAGCCGGAGTAGATGCCGTAAAAGTAGGCGTTGGACCTGGCTCAATTTGTACCACCCGCATCGTAGCAGGGGTAGGGGTGCCTCAGTTGACCGCAATCAGCTGGGCAGCTCAGGCTTTGAAAGGCACGGGGGTTCCGATTATTGGCGACGGTGGGATTCGTTATACGGGCGATATCGTTAAAGCGCTCGCCGCAGGTGCAAGTACCATCATGGCGGGTGGCTTGTTTGCCGGAGTAGAAGAAGCACCGGGCGAAACGATTCTTTTTGAAGGCCGAAAATTCAAAGTATACCGGGGCATGGGCTCTCTGGGGGCCATGCAGGAAGGTTCCAAAGACCGTTACTTCCAGGATGTAGAAGACGACATCAAAAAACTGGTGCCAGAAGGCATCGAAGGTCGGGTACCGTTCAAAGGAACCCTGGCGGAAGTGATGGTACAATACATCGGAGGCTTACGCGCCGGGATGGGTTACTGTGGCGCCAATACGGTGGAAGAGTTACAACAGAAAGGCCGTTTTGTAAAAATCACAGCAGCAGGGGTGAAAGAAAGCCACCCGCACAACGTGAACATTACGAAGGAAGCGCCGAACTACAGTACACGGTAATTTCGGATTGGGGATTTCGGATTTCGGTGGAGTCATAGCTTGAAAGTTTACCCAACTTTAGAGATGAACTTCCACCGAAATCCGAAATTCCGAAATCCTAAATCCATTCACATTCCCTTCTCCACCTCCACAATCATATCCATGTGGATGCGAATCAGGTCGTTGACCCGGATCGTGCCCATGAGCGCTCTGGGTGGAGTAAGCCCAAAATCGGTCATGAGAATATTTTTATCGCTGACAAATCGAAACCTTCCTGGTTCGGTTTGTTGAGTACGTACGCTCAGGTCAATGGTTTTTCTTACCCCGGCAATGGTCAGCCCAGCCTCGACAACCTGAGTGGCCCAAGTTCCAGGTTCTTTCAATTTCTCATCGTCCAGTTGTTTGACCTGAACCAATTCGATGCGGATTCTGGGGTATTCGTCCCCTTTCAAGGTTCTTTGCAAATCCTTGTTCATCATTTTGTTCCCACAATCCAGGTTAGCTACTCCAAGATCCAGTATTGCATTGGAAAAGGTAGCTGAGGTTCCACTTTTTCCCTTGTTGAATTTCACCGTTGAGCGCGGAAACTGGTCAGTACAATCACATTTGAATTTGTTGACGTTGCTCGAACCGTAAAGAACCAGTTCACTTGCTGGATCAATGGAAACAACTGCATCATTGGAAATACCCAACACCAAAACTCCAAACAAAAGAACTAAAGCAAAATACTTTCTCATGGCTTTGAATTGTGGTGTGATAAAATAGGGAAAAAAATTGGGGGCATCATAGCCTGATGTCCCCAAGTATTTTTAGTAAGAATTTTTATCAGGATTCACAGGTAGTGTTTATAGGCCAATTACGGCTTCTACCATCATCCCTTTGAAATTGCCACCGTAACGATAGTCGTTGGTTGGGAAGTTTTTGTAGTTCTGGTTGACCCATTCCAGTTTCAGCAAGAGGTTCTGAGTTGGGAACCAGCCCGCAGATACAGCAGTGCGTTCGATGGTTATGTCACCCAGACCACGAGCTTCACCAGTTGCGGTATTGTACCGTGCACCAATGTAGGCTTGTTCATGAGGCAAGAAGCGATACAGTGCATCTACTGCAACCTGGTTCCAGCTCCGTTTCATCCATTCGCCGTCAGAAACGTCTGCGTATACACTACCTTTGATGAAATCAAAAGAAGCAAAAACTTCAGCACCTTTGTACTTGATGAATGGGTTGATCACGATTGCAGTTACCCGGTTGGATACACCTGGGTCAAAACGGCCAGAGGTAAAGTTAGGTCCAGCTTGGGTTGCAGGGTTAGATGGAGAAGTACCAATCGAGATAGGCAAACCACCGATGGTAGCAGGTTCCATGATACCGAAGTAGTGAGACCCCGTGCGGTCACCTGCAAACAAGGTATTGCGTTGGCTATTGCTGTTGTGGTATACAGAGGCGGATAAACGAAACCGTAAGCCATCAGTTACATTGTTGTCATAAGCCACTTTTGCAAAAATGGATGGGGTACGTTTGGTTTGCACGACTCCATTGGAGTTAATGGCATCTGGCGTTTTGAGGATGTTGCCATTGATAAAACCAGAGCTCATACCACCCATCAACATGATGTTTTTAGCAGGGAATAAGTACACTTCGCCACCAATTTCAGTTGTGAAAGCATCAATGATGAAGTTTTCAGCGAATGGGTTGAAGAGGGCATTACCACCATCAGAGCGGCGGAATTGTTGGTCGCCAAAGTTGGGTTGGAAGTGACCAATTTTCACCCGTACCAAATCGGTAAACCATTGTGGGTTACCAAACATGGGCAGTTTGTCGATTTGGATGTAGCCACCTTTTACCCAAAATTCGTTGTGGTGACGAGCCGACATGTAGTTTTCCAAACAAACCCGGATCCCGTCGTCAACTTGGAAGTCGAGGTTCAAGTTCGCCATCGCCAGGTTGAAACCTGCCAATCTTGCGGAAGTGGTATCTTCTGCTTTAATGTACCCGTACAAGTAGTTTTTGTTCAACTTGTTGGTAGCGGAAGAAGGTGCGTAAACGGCTTTGTTGGAGTGGGTCAGGTTTTGATAATCCTGGGTAAAGCTACCACCAATCCGTACGCTCATGCCTTTGAATTCTGGTTGTTCAGCCGTTTTGGAAGGTTCAAAAACGTTGATCCCATTTTTGTTCCAAGGGCGGAAGTATTGCAAATCAGCTTGTTGAGCTACCAATGGTAAGGAGAAAGCGAGGGCCAGCAAACCTGCCAGCAGGTTCGACAAAGATATCTTTTTCATCTTGTTGAATTTTAGTCGTTAGTGAAAGAGCTTGAGAAAAGAGAGGTGTTTATTCACCCAGAACTAGATCAAAACTTATTGTGATGTCGTTACCCGTTTTGAGGGTACCCATGAGTGCGGTCGGTGGATCGATTTTGAAATCGGTCATTTTCAAGGCTTTCGATCCTTTGAAGGAAAGGCTGCCATTGCTCAAAATTTTACCTTTTACGTTCATGCTGATCGGAACTTTTACACCTGCGATGCTGAGGTTGCCCAGCGCTTTGATGTCGTACTCTCCGGCGGCAGGGTTAATCGATTCGATCTTGGTCAATTGGTACGTGATTTTGGGATACTGAGTTGTTTTCAGTGCTTCCCAGGTCTTCTTGTCCATTATCGAGCCTTTGGTGCTCTTGATCGAGTTGGCGTCTATTTCGAGGTACAAACTGTTGATGGCTTCCAGACCACCTTCATTGATAACGACGTCGCTTTTAACGGTGGCAACGCCTACACTCGACTCCCAATGGTGTAAGGAGGAAGTGCCCGCAATGCTCATCTTAAAACTTTTGAGTGTTTGGGGGCGCACTGGTAGCCAGAGTAAAAAAGGAAGAATCAGTGCGGTGGTTAGTATAAGGGACGTTTTGTTTTTCATGGCTTTTCGCTTTGTTTCGATACAAATGTAAGCAGGTGGCGAGGTGCCAGACCATGAGCTTTGAGACTGCTTTTAGGTGATTAATATCACATTGGGAAAAAAGTTGAGCGCTTGAGTATTAGCTTCAACCCCTCAACATGCTCTGCTGTTTATTAATCCACAACCAATACGGCAATGACAACATCCAACACCACCCTCCTACAAAAAGTATACGATCCCAGTACCTTTCGCCAACAAGGCCACGCCCTTATCGATCAATTGGCCGATTATTTTGAATCCGTGCAAAGCCAAAGCGACCCGGTCGTTTTTTCCCACCATTCTCCAGAAGACCATTACCATTTTTGGCAAAATGAACTCAACAGTCCCTTGTCAGAAAATCCCGCTTCTTTTTTTGAAACTGTAATCCAGCATTCGGTCAAAACCCACCATCCCCGCTATATGGGCCACCAGGTGGCGGTAACGGCCCCCGCATCAGCATTGGCAGGCCTCTTGAGCAATGTACTTAATCAGGGGATGGCATTGTATGAAATGGGCATGAGTTCGGTGCCGATGGAGCGCCTGGTGATCGAGTTGCTGGCCAAAAAAATCGGTTACGATACTTCCAGCAGTGGCATCCTGACTTCGGGTGGCACCCTGGCCAATCTCACTGCATTGTTGGCCGCCCGTGCCTGTAAAGCGCCTTCTAATGTTTGGTCCGAAGGACACCAGGAACGTCTGGCCATCATGGTCAGCGAAGAGGCGCATTATTGTGTGGATCGGGCAGCGCGCATCATGGGGCTGGGCAACGCAGGCATCATCAAGTTGCCCACCGACGCACAATACAAAATGCGTAGTGATTTGTTGGAGGAATACTTGGTCAAAGCTAAAGGGGAAGGATTACACGTTTTTGCCATTATTGGCAGTGCTTGTTCCACCTCTACCGGCTCCCATGATGATCTTGAGGCCATTGCCGATTTTGCTGAAAGGCACAACATCTGGTTTCATGCCGATGGAGCGCATGGCGGCGGGGCGGTTTTTTCCACAAAATACCAATCCTTGCTCAAAGGAATCGAGCGAGCTGATTCGGTGGTAGTGGATTTTCACAAGGTATTGATGGTTCCAGCCCTGGCTACTGCGCTGGTATTCAAACGAGAACAAGACAGTTTTAGCACTTTCCAACAAAGGGCTCAATACCTCTGGAATTCTGTCGAAGCCGATTGGTTCAACCTCGGCAAGCGGACCTTTGAATGCACCAAATACATGATGTCCCTGAAAATTTTTACCCTCTTGAAATTATATGGTGAGGAGGTATTTGCAGCCGTAGTGGATCAGGTGTACGATTTGGGGCAGAAATTTGCAAAAATGATTGCAAAAAGGCCAAATTTTGAACTTGCAATGGAACCCGAGTGCAATATTGTGTGTTTTAGAGTTATAAGAAATGGAGTCAGTGACCTTAACGCATTCAATCAGGCGCTTCGCGAGCACATCCTGAAAAAAGGGCATTTTTACATTGTACAAACTACCCTGCGCGATAAGGTGTACCTCCGCACTTCCCTAATGAACCCACTCACTACCGAACAGGATCTTACGATTTTGCTGGATGAACTGGAAAGTTTGGCCAATGCTGCTACTTTTTAAGTTCTCCTGAAAAGAGTTTTTGCATAATTTGGAGCCTCCCTTTGTGCGTTGTTACGCCGGGGGAGGTTTTTTGTTGAATGGTTTAGAAGGTTGAGAGAGGTTGAGGAAGGTTGAGCGCTACCGCAGCGATGTTGACAAAGGTATTATTTATGTCGCTGCGGTAGCGCTCAACCTTCCTCAACTTTCCTCAACCTCCCTCAACCCATTAATCCATTTCCATGAATCCTGAAGAAACATTCTCTTTCACCTCTTACTTAGAAGAATCCAATAACCGCTTGTGGGGGCAACATTTTATCGTGCCAGCTCCCGTCGTAGGCGCTCTGAGCGAAGGCAGCGAAGACAAACGAGTAGTTTGCACCATCAATGGCATCGTCGAATACCAATGCGCCATGCTGCCTAAGGGGGAGGGCGTTTACATCATTTCGGTGAATAAAGCCCGCGTAAAAAAACTCAATTTAAAACTGGGTGATCAGGTTCAGGTAAGCCTACGCAAAGATGATAGCGAATACGGCTTGCCGGTGCCCGAAGAGTTTACCGAAGTGTTGGAACAAGACCCAGATGCCAATGCCTTTTGGGAAAAACTCACTCCGGGCAAAAAACGCACTATGTTGTACATCATTGCTCAACCCAAAAGTTCAGATTTGCGC
>JAAFHQ010000163.1 GCA_013298445.1 Chitinophagales bacterium
CCGCAATTACGCCGAATTGTACAAGCAGGAAGCCATTGAAAAAAGTGGTTTAAATGCCACCGATCCCACCGGGCCTTACAACTACTTCTCCGCCTGGTGGCACCCTTTTTACCATGGCAGCAAACTGCACACCTTACAGTCCGTTTCCAAAACCATCACCTCGATGATCATTGGGGTGGCAGTGACCCGCAAGGAATTCCCGGATCTGGATACACCCGTTTTGAGTTTTTTTGATACCACTGCCGTCAAAAACATTGATGCCCGCAAAAGGAGAATGACCATCCGGCACTTGTTGACCATGACCGCCGGCTTTGATTGACACGAAAACCTGCCCTACTCCGATCCCAACAACAGCTGCAGCAACATGGAAGCCAGTTTTGATTGGGTCAAGTTCACCATTGATTTTCCTATGTCGGACGAGCCTAGTAAAGTGTTCAATTACAACAGTGGAGCCACTGTATTGCTGGCTCATATCTTCCGGGTCGCCACAGGTCGGGACATTGAAGAATACGCAGCAAAACACCTGTTTGAGCCTCTGGGCATCAAAAATCATTTTTGGAAACGTTCCCCCTACGGACTGGTGGACAGTGAAGGTGGGGTTTATCTGGAAAAAAGCGACGTAGCCAAATTGTTCTACTTGTTTTTGAAAAATGGAAAATGGGAAGGCCAGCAAATCATCAGCACAGATTGGGTTCAGCAGTCGGTTTCTCCTTACATCAAATTTGGCCCCAATCGTGGCTACGGCTACAAGTGGTGGCTGGGCTCCTATGGCAACAAACCCGCCGAGGTTACCTGGGGCGGCAATGGCTTCGGCGGCCAGTTTCCGATAATTATTCCTGAGTACGATATGGTAGTCGTATTCAATGCCTGGAATGTCCTGCCAAGTGCTGAATCCAGGAATTATAACCCGAATTTTTTGACCCAAAAAGTATTGAACGCCGTGGTGGAGTATCAGAAAAAGAAAAAATGAGTACGCTTATCCCCCCTAAAAACAGACTCAACGCCACAAATTTACCAAGCGGAAAGCCGAATCAACCAACGGGAAATTGGGACTAGTCTTGTGATGGTGACTGTTGCATCTTTGAAACAGAGATCAAAACAATTTTACCATCTAAAAACACGAGATTATGCCAACACGAGTAAACAGCGTCAAAGCAGCTGATCCAGGCCTGGGTTTTACCCTCAATTTTGATCAAGCCCTCAACAATTCCCTAAAGGTTGCGATCACCATGACCGATTTACAAACACAGCAACTGTACAAGAGTGAAGTTTCCTTGCACGACCCTATCTCGGACCAAGAGCTGGTGTTTGTTGTACCGTTTGGGGACAACGCCTATGCACCGAGCAACTGTTTAAAGTTTCAGATTGATCTGTATACGCCTTACGACAATAACAACAGTTTAACCCCGCCACTGACTGGAGTGGTCATGGGTGAAAATGGGGTGTTTAATTTTTCCACCAGCGTACCTACTGTAGTGCACGATTTTCCAAAGACGGGGGATATGTTGCAATCTGAGGATGGGGCTTTCATCGGGATTTATCAAAAAGACGGAAACTTTTGTGTGTATCCGCAGTTTGCAGACAATCAATCGGATTTCAACAAGGTCTATTCAAGCCATTCTGATATTGGTCAACCAACCATGTTTTTTCCGAATAAATTGAATGACGGAACACCCTACTTTACTATTTGTACGCCTGATTTTTCAAAGAATGCTAGTCAATCAAATTTTTTGTCTGCTTATGAGTATAAGGCATTTTCGATCAATTCAGCAGGATCTTTGTGCTTCAATGATTTTCCAATCAGCTTTACAAAAATTTAGTGTAAACTTAGGTCAGGGACATACTCCTGACATTTTTTGAACCAGTTAACCTCTTTCTATAGCCTGATTCAATACAGGGCGGCCTATGTTGAATCAAGGCTATAGTTGAGGTAATTGCTCAGGATTCCAAAAAATACATATCGATCGCCCCTTTGTTCTTCGCCTCTATTTTGCCCCGATGTACAAAGGCAAAATCGTTTTTAACCAGTTCATAAGTGCTTCCTGAAATATTGATTTTCCCGGCGGCGCTGTTTTGTTCCATCCGGGCGGCCGTGTTGACCGTATCGCCCCAAATGTCGTAGGCAAATTTTTTGACCCCTACAATTCCCGCTACCACTGGCCCCGAGTTCAAACCAATGCGAATTTCAAATTTGGAGCGATTGTTTGGATCAGCCACCCATTCACAAATTTCGCGGGCAGCCATAATGGCTTTTTGGGCGTGCCGAGAGTCGCTGGTAGGTAGGCCGGATACCGCCAGGTAGGCATCACCAATGGTTTTAATTTTTTCCATCTCGTATTTTTCCATGATGGCATCAAAGGCCCGAAAACAGTGGTCTATTTCGGCCACCAGGGCCGTTGGGCTAAGGGTTTCGGAGATAGTGGTGAATTTGACAAAATCGGTGAACAGTACGGTTACATCGTCAAATTGACGGGCGGTTGCAGAGCCCTTGTCTTTCAATTCATCAGCTACCTCGGTGGGCAGAATATTCAACAGCAGGTTATCAGACTTTTGTTTTTCAGCCGAAAGCAAGCGATTGGATTTGCGTTGGTTGCTGAAGTTGCGGTAAATGAAAAACAGCGCCAGAAGCAAGAGCCCGGCACCAACAATAAGGATGTTGCGCTCCTGTTGCCTCGCCCGAATTGTGGCTTGTTGTAAGGCGGCTTTTTGAGACATGGTGGTGAGTTCCGCTGCCTGCAATTGTTTCTCCTTTTCCACCAAAGTCAATTGTTTTTCCTTTTCTTGTTTTTCCGCTTGTTCTTTCAAAAAGGCCAGGCGTTGCAGGTCTTTTTCCTTGTTGCTCAGCGCCAGTTGTTGGCTACTGAGCAACAGCTGCTGGCTCCTTTGTTTGGCGAGCAACACTTGTTTTTGCAATTGCTCGTCGGTTAGTCGCTGGTTTAGCTGGTAAGTGGCTTCTTTTTTGTCAAATTCAAACTGGATTTCCCGACGGGTAATTTCTTTTTTTATCGATTGCCCCTGGATGCTATCGCGCAGCGTAATGTAGTTTTTATAAGCCTGGTATGCTGCGGTGTAATCACCCTGCTTTTCATACAAAATACTCAGGTCGTTCCAAACCAATTGTTCATTTGCCAGGTCTTTGCTTTCCTGGCTTAATTTTAAGGCACGTTGTTGGCTGCTCATGGCCAAAGAAAAATTGGACAAGGCAGTGTAGTTTTGCCCAATGCTGTTCCAGGCAACTGCCTGGCCATATTTGCTACCAATTGACTCATATAGGTTTAATGACTTTTGAAAAAAATCCAAAGACTTCTGAATTTCGCCTTGTTTTTGATATATCCCTGCAATATTGGACAGGTTGGCAGCGATTCCTTCCTGGTTACCTATTTTTTCATAAATTGCTAAAGAGCGTTCATGATACTCTAGAGATTTTTTGTAATTGGACAGATTATAATAAACTGAACCTATCGAATTGAGGTTAGTAGCTTGTCCAGCTTTGTCTTCTAATCGTTCTGTTATAAATAGTGCTTTTTGGTAATACCCCAGGGCCAGTTGAAAATCTTTCAGGTCAAAATAGACATTGCCCATATTTTCAAAGCTGCTCGCCTGCCCAGACTCATCCTCCAATTTTTCATATGAGGCCTGTGATCGTTGAAAAAAACCTAAAGCACGGGGAAAATCTCCCAAACGTTGATACACTGAGCCAATATTCCCTAGGGTTAAGGCGGAGTTGGCCTGATTGCCCAGTTTTTCATAAATGGGCTGGACTTTCAGGTAATTATCCAGTGCAGCCTGGTTCTCCCCGGTGCTATAGTAAATATTGCCAATGTTGTTCAGGTTGTTGGCCACTTCCTGGCTATTGCCGATGCTTTCATTGATCGGCAGGGCTTTTTGGTAACAGACCAGAGCCTTGGGGAGATCAGACTGAGCCAGGTAAATGTTGCCAGTATTGTTCAGGTTGGCGGCCAGGCCTTTTTTGTCATTGATTGCTTCAAAAAGTGTGCTGGCTTTTTGGTGGTAGTCTAAAGCTTGGGCATATTCTGACAAACGATACAAATTGACGCCCGCGAGGCGATTGGCCTCCGCTTCCCCCGATTTGGAGCCAATGTTTTGGGCCAATTGCAAGGCCTGCTTGGCATAATAAAAACCAGTATCGGGATTGAAGCGGCGCAACTCGTAGCTGAGGCTATTGAGGGTGTTTACTTTTTTTTGATCGTTTTGGAGCCTGGGCAAAACCTGTCGAAGGGAATCAATCAGCGCTTGGCCTTTCTTTTGGGCCAAAGCACTGGTAACTACGCCGAGCAATACAACAGGAAGCAACCATTTTAGCATCGGTGGGCGGGTTTTTGGTTGAAACAAAAATAGTATTTTTTAAACGCCTGCGCAGGTGTCAAATCATATTTTGAAGCGCCCGGCTCCTAATTTGGATGGAATTTTACCGCACAATCATTATTTCACCCGTTTAATCCATCCATTTATGAAAAAGATCTTCATCACCCTGATCTGTGGTTTTAGTGCATTTTTTATGGTTTCCTGTGGCATATTTGGCTCTTTGACTTCCACCACCACTATTGGCCCACAGAATAGTTTTGTGCTGGGCAACAACAAACATGGGGCTTTTAGTGTCGATTTGAAAAACATTTCGCCCAATCCGCTCAACATCCACTTGGCGCCTATTGATGGCGGAACGCATTCACCAGTGGTAGTGCAGCCAAATCAAAAAGCGAGCCTGAAGGTAGATCGAAACACCGCAGTATTCATCGCCAACCCCTCCAATGAGAATGCCGACGTGGAACTGAAAGTACATGGTGATACTGGATTATCGATGGGGTACAAAAATTAGGTTGTTTCCAAACCTTTATTGCAGCTTCGGGTTTTGTCTGTGGCCAGAGATAAAATCCCGAGCGCCGCAATAGCATGGATTTTCAAGTGAACTTATACGCCTTTGTACTACTTTTTGCCTTTCTGCAAGGGCTTTTTTATGTGTACCAATTCAGCAGAAGGGGCATCGCTGAAGAGCGTGCTTCCGATTTTTGGCTGGCGGGGCTGATCCTGGCCTTGTGCATCACTAATGTTCCTTCGATGCTCGGGTTCATGGGCATTTACATTTTGGGACAAGATTGGTGGTTTTTTCCCCAGGATACGGGGTTGCTCATTGGGCCCCTGATCTATTTTTACCTAAAAAGCCAAACCAATGTTCAGTTTAAATTCCAGACTAAGGATTACTGGCACTTCCTGCCCTACCTCCTTTATTTTTTCTACCACCTTCTGGTCTTTCTTAGCGGAAAGGAGGGGGTAGATTGGTGGGCACAAAAAGTCCACAATCCATTTCACGTGAACACCTGGCATAGGATTGCCGAAAATGTATCACTAGTGGTTTACACGGTTTTATCCCTGCGTTTGTATCAGCGTTACCGCCGTTGGTTGCCCACCGAGCGCTCGGACATCGAAACCATTCGCCTGGGCTGGTACAAGCATTTTTTGGCTTTGGTGGTAGTCAGCGTTCTAGCGGCTATTGTTTGGTTCTTATTGGGTTTGTTCATGCCCCTTTCGTATCAGGACGACTGGATTTTGCGGGCCATCATCGCATTCAACATCTGTTTCATCAGTTTTAACGGCTATGTCCAGGTCCAGCCACATCGGCTAATTTTTGATACCGATAAGCCATCTGCCTCCGATGCAGCGCCAAATCACCCCGAAACAAGCACAAAAAGAGCAGAAAAGCCAGACCCGGCCGAAGTGCAAATCTGGTGCAAAAGGGTGGAAGCGATCATGCAAAGGGAAAAGTTATACCTCAATCCTGAACTCACTTTGAGTGAGCTGGCGGAAAAACTTCAGACCAACAGCTCCTGGGCTTCTTATGTGATCAACACCGGCTTCCAAAAAAATTTCAACGATTTTGTCAATGCCTTCCGGGTAGTAGCTTTTCAGGAAAAAGTGAATGACCCCAAATTGAGCCATTACACCCTCCTGGCTCTGGCTTTTGAATGTGGCTTTAACTCCAAATCAACTTTTAATCGGGCAGTAAAAAAAGCCACTGGGCAGTTACCCTCCACCTTTAATATCAAAACGCTGTAGTAAAACGTTCGCTGTAGAACAATTTGCGCTGCACCTAAAACCGCAACAAACATGAAGAAATCTACACTACTGTTCTCCTTGATGGCCTTGACGATCTTTGGGGGCCTGTATACTGAAAAAATTAAGGCCATAGTTTCAATTTCTCCTCAAAATGAGGCCCTCAAAAACGGCGACCTCATTTTTCAAACCTCTCAATCCAGCCAGAGTCAGGCCATTCAATTGGCGACCAAATCCAAATATTCACACTGCGGCATCATTTATCAAGAAGCTGAGAAATATTATGTTTTTGAAGCCATTCAGCCCGTCAAATACACGCCCCTTGAGCAGTGGATTGCCCGGGGAAAAGATGGGAAATATGTAGTCAAACGCCTGAAGAATGCAACCCAGGCGCTAACTCCGGAAGTGCTGCGGAAAATGAAAGCAGTGGGTGAAGGCTTTAAAGGAAAAAACTACGATTCGACCTTTGAATGGTCGGACGACAAAATCTATTGTTCCGAACTGATCTGGAAGGTATACCAGCGGGGAACAGGCCTTGAGATTGGCAAACTCGACAAACTGAGCAATTTCGATTTGAGTGCCGAAGCCGTGAAAAAGAAAATGAAAGAACGCTATGGCAACAAAATACCCCTCAATGAAACCGTCATTTCCCCAGCGGCTGTTTTTGAGAGTGAGCTATTGATTACGGTTAAATCCAATTGAGGTTTTGTTTTTTGATGGGGGATAAACTACCCCATATTTAAAATACAAAAGCGGCTTGCGATACAGCTTTTTCCCTATATTTGCCCAACGCCATTACCCATTGCATTTTTGCTATGCTGAAAACCCTCCTTATCGAAGACAATGCCGATGCGGCGGAAAAACTGCTCTTCCTGCTCAATAAATACGGCACCGAAAACATCCAGTTCCTGGGCCAGGCCAGTAGTGGACAAGAAGGAATTATGGCCATCAAAACTCAAAATCCCGATCTGGTTTTTCTGGACATTGAATTGGGCGACATGACCGCCTTTGAAATGCTGGAACGCCTGGATCAGGTGGATTTTCAGGTCATTTTCACCACCTCTCACGAGCAATATGCCATCAAGGCCATCCGCTACAGTGCCCTGGATTATCTCCAAAAACCCATCGGCAGAGAAGAACTGCTGGCGGCCATCAACCGCGCTTTGAACAGTCCGAGCCGCATCTTGCGCGAACAAGTTCAACAGCTAGCCCAGCAAGGTAAATCCAAAGTAGCGCTACCTGAAAAAATCGCCCTCACCACTTCCGAAGGCCTGGTATTCAAACCCATCAGCGATATTGTACGCTGTGAAAGTGACCGCATGTACACCATTGTTGTTTTGCTGGGGGGCGAAAAACTCATGGTGTCCAAACCAATGGGACAAC
Source organism: Chitinophagales bacterium (assembly GCA_013298445.1). Classification (GTDB taxonomy): domain Bacteria; phylum Bacteroidota; class Bacteroidia; order Chitinophagales; family Saprospiraceae; genus Haliscomenobacter. The sequence continues at coordinate 7,453 of JAAFHQ010000163.1, forward strand.
TGGAGGAAATTCTCGAAGGTCAAGGCTTTTTCAGGGTACACAATTCCCACCTGGTCAACGTTCAACACATCAAGCAGTTTGTGCGCTCCGAAGGTGGGTATTTGATTATGGAAGATGGTACCACGGTGAGTGTGGCACGCAACCGGAAAGATGAGTTTTTGGAATTGTTTTCAAAATTTTGAACTGAGCGCGAACATTTACCAAGCGGAAACTCAAATCTACCATTGGGAAAGTGACTGATCAAGCATCCATTCAATGGCTGTATTTTGCAACACAAAACCCTGCACATGGCTTATCTGATCTCATTGTTGTTGCTGGCCATTCTGTACTTCAACAACCAGCAAAAAACCAAGGCGAACAAGGTGTTGCGGCGCGCCTTGAACAGCCTCAACGCCACCCAACAACAATTGATCGCTCAAAAGGAACGAGCAGAGCAGGGAGAGCAGTTCAAACAACGGTTTTTGGCCCACATCAGCCATGAAATCCGTACGCCCTTGCACGGGATCGCCGGGTTTGCCGATCTGCTGCTGGAAACCTCCCTCACCGAAAAACAACGCCGTTGGTTGTTTTCCATTTCCCATTCTACCGAGCGTTTGAACGAGGTGGTCAACGATGTACTTGAGTTGAGCAAACTGGAAGCAGGCGCGGTACAACTCCGCAAAATCCCCTTTTCGCCCGGAAGCGTCGCCCGGGACGTACAAGAATCGCTGGCCCTCAGGGCTCAAAACAAGGGCATTGACCTCTTGCTGGAATTGCGGCAGAATGTGCCCGAAGCAGTCTTGGGCGACCCCACCCGGCTTTTCCAGATCTTGATCAACCTGGTGGGTAACGCTGTCAAATTTACGGAAAAAGGGGCAGTGCGGATACTGGTAGATGCCGATTTGCCACACGAAGAGGAACAACAGGTATACCTGCGTTTTCGGGTCATTGATTCAGGGATTGGCATTCCCGCCGAAAAAATCAAGGCCGTATTTGGCAGCTTTCAGCAGGCTGGGGAAGATACTGTGGCTCGTTTTGGGGGTACGGGTTTGGGATTGACCGTTACCCAGGAATTGGTACAATTGTATGGCGGCGAAATTCATGTTGAAAGTACACTCGCAGTTGGTACCACGTTTACGGTCACTATACCATTTCCTATGACTGATGCTGCAAACCTCAGCATCAAAACGGAGGAGCCAATCGAGATGTATTCCACTCAGAAACTCCGCATTCTCTTGGTTGATGACAACGAACTCAATCGCGAAATTGCGCACGAAGCCATTCTGCGCCATTTCGAAAACGCAGAAATTGTAGAAGCCACCAATGGCAAAGAAGCCATAAACACCCTGGAAACCAAACCTTTTGATCTGGTGCTCATGGACATGCAAATGCCCACCCTTTCAGGCAGCGAAGCCACCCGGCTCATTCGGGCATCCGACACCATACCCGATCCCGAGTTGCCCATCATCGCCCTAACTGCCGCTACTACCCAGGAGGACATCGAAAGAGCGCTGGATTCGGGTATGAACACCCACTTGAGCAAACCTTTCAAACCCTACCAATTGGCGGCAGTAATGGGCGAAGCACTGGGTTTGGGGAGTGGCGAAAAAGCAGTATCCTCCAGCTCTGCTGCCCTTGCCGAGCAAACTGATCAATTTCTGGATTTGGACTTTCTGCGTGATTTCACCGAAGGCGACGAGGAACAAATGCGGTATTTTATCAAAAAATTCCTGAAGCAGTATCCCCTGGAGATGGAGCAATTGCAGCAGGCACTCCACACTGCGGATTATACCAGTCTGAGCCTGATTGCCCATAGTTTTAAACCTCAATTGGAATTTGTCGGCTTGAAAAAAACGGCAACAATAGTAAAAGAGCTGGAACTGGGTGCAAAAGCTGGCCTGCCTATGGATCAAATTTCTGGTATTTTAGATCAGATTTGGGGCGATTTGCAGGAATTGCGGTCTGAAGAACAATGGTTTGGAGAGGCTCTAGAAAATTAGCCCTGAAACGATTTTTTGCTTATATTTGTTAAAGGTGCCTTTGAGGCCAAACTCAACGCAGCATTCCAGAAAATATTTGTTTGATGACATTCCCCAGTCTCATATCCTAAAAACCATACTATGCAGAAAATTCTTTACAGCGCAGTATTCCTTGTTTACTGCCTGAGCAGTGTTGCTCAAATCACCGTAACTTCTTCTACCTTTCCTGCGGCAGGCGATACCTTGCGTTA
>JAAFHQ010000164.1 GCA_013298445.1 Chitinophagales bacterium
CAAGAAACGGCTGGACCACGATTACTCAACTACAAAAAAACTTAAGCGTATGAACAAAAAGTACGTGTTCAGGTACATAAGCGGCATGGCTTTGCTCTTGCTGCTTCCCTGGGTCGGCTATGCTCAAGGCAAGGTAATGCTCAAGGTCAATGGAATGGTCAAAGATGAGACTGGAGAACCGCTCATTGGTGTGAACATCCAGCTCAAAGGCACTCCCGTCGCCAGTATCACCGATCTGGATGGCAATTATACCCTCAGCGGAGAAGTGGCTGAAGGTGAATACAGCGTAGTGACCAGTTACATTGGTTATGCTAACAGTAGCCAAACAGTACAGGTTTCGGCCAGCAATGCTACGTTTCAGTTGAATTTTGATATGTCTCCCGACATGCTCAATCTGGATGAGGTAGTCGTTACGGGAAACACCTCTACCACTACCCGGAAGTCCTTGGGTAACAACATTTCGGTGCTCAATTCGGACAAAATCAAAAACTCGGCAACCACCAACTCGCTAGGCGCACTGCAAGGCAAGGTAATGGGTGCACAAATCACCCAAAACTCGGGTGATCCTGCCGGAGGGATCAGCATCCGTTTACGGGGTGCCTCTTCGATCAATGGTTCCAGCGATCCGCTTTACATTGTGGATGGGATCATCGTAGACAACTCTTCCCAAAACGTGATCAACCGCAACGCCGACGCACAAACTACGGGTTTCCAGGCGGGCCAAAACCGCCTCGTCGACCTCAATAGTGCTGACATCGAACGCATTGAAGTGTTAAATGGTGCTTCTGCTGCTGCATTGTATGGTGCTCGTGCTGCCAACGGGGTAATTCAAATTTTCACCAAACGCGGCAAATCTGAAAAGTTGCGGGTTGAATTTTCAACCAGTCTGGTCACCAGCGCCTTGCGCAAGGAAATCCCGATGACCAGCATTGCCCAGCGTTTTGGTAAAAAAGGAAACGATCGCCTGGAAACTGCCCAGGACCGCTTGTCCATCCTACTCACCGTTGGTTTGACCGATGCACAACTAACGAGCCAAGGTGTAAATTTTGTCAAAGCTGGTTATACTCCTCGGACGCTGGTGACTGACAAATACGCCGTAAAACGTTACAATTACTGGGATGACATTTTCCAAAGCGCCATGGGAACGGAAAACAACCTTTCCTTTAGTGGTGGAAACGACAAAACCCAATTCTACGCTTCCCTCGGCTATTATGACAATGAAGGTATCCTGAAAAATACCAACTTCAAACGATACAACCTCCGCCTCAACCTTGACCAAACACTGGCCTCCTGGGCAAAATTGTCCTTTGGCCTGGGAGCTAACCTCTCCCGCTCACAAGACATGCCCAACGGCAACAACTTTTTTAACCCCATCTCCGGTGTTTTCATCATCGACAACGTATGGGACCTCAACGAACGGGATGCCAACGGCAACCTGCGCCAGGTAGAACAAGTGCGCATCAACCCACTCAGCATCATCGAAACCTTTGACATTTCCCAGCAGACTTACCGCACCATGGGTAACGTCAAGCTAAGCCTATTCCCAGTCAAAGGGTTGAACATCGACTTGATTGGAGGTGGCGACATCTACTCACTGCAAGGGAACGAATACCACCCACGCCTGCCTTACAGCGGGGTTAGTGCCGACTTCTTCCCCGACGGTTACGTGAGTTTGGCCACCGACAACCTGATGCTCTTCAACAATGACTTGAACATCACCTACAACCGCAACCTGGGCAAGTCCCTGACTTCCACTACCATGGCGGGCTACCAAATCCAGTACAACCGCCGTCAGTACGCTGCACAAGATGGTCGGGATTTGGCACCTTTTGGCAAAACCATTGCTGCGGCCAACAACCTGTTCAACCGTCCGGTGCAAAGCATTTCCGAACGTTTCATCTCGGGGGCCTTCATTCAGCAAACTTTTGGCTGGAAAGAACAGGTCTTCATTACCTTGGCTGGTCGGATCGACAAGTCTTCCGTTTTTGCCGAAGACAACCAGAACAATTTCTACCCCAAGGTTTCGGGTAGCTGGGTATTGTCCGATTACATCAAAAACAAAAATTTGATTTCATCGGCGAAACTCCGAGCTGCTTACGGCCAGGCGGGTAACCTGACCGGGATTGGCGCATATGATCGTTTTGACAACTACCTCTTGTCTTCGATTGGTGGTTTGGCTTCGATTACGCCATCTACTACTTTCGCCAACCCTTCGGTGCGTCCTGAAAAGATGACCGAATTTGAATTTGGTGGCGATTTTGCCTTTTTGAAAAACCGCCTCAGCCTGAGTGTAAACATCTACAGCCAAAAGATCACCGACTTGTTGTTGACCAAGCCCGTTCCTCCTTCAGTAGGGGGTACCAGCATTGTGACCAACGTAGGTGACAATACCTACATGGACAACAAAGGTTTCGAATTGATGCTGAATGCTTCTTTGGTGCGGACCAAAAACTTCAAGTGGGACCTGGGTTTGCTGTACAACCAAAATAAAAACCGCGTTTATGGCATCGATGGTGGCTTCTTTTACCTGCGTACGGGTGGCCCACAAGCGGTACTCAATGGTCACTCCTTTGGCGCATTTTATGGTACTTATTACGCTCGCGACAACAATGGCAACCTGTTAAAAACCACCCAGGGTTTGCTGCAACCTGAACGTGGCGTACAAACTACCGCCCTACAAGGCACTTCCGACCGTGGCGCAGATGGCCAACCCAAAACCACTGGAGTAGGAAGTACAGAATTGCGCAAAGTGATTGGTGACCCAACGCCAGATTGGACTGGTTCCTTCAATACCAATATCTCCTACAAAAAACTGAGTTTCTACGTCCTGTTCGACGCTGTGATTGGCGGCGATGTGTACAACTGGAACCGCATCACCTCCAACAACGTAGGCTGGGGTCCATTGGCTGAGCAGGAAATCAAGGGTGAAGTACCTCGGGGTACCGTAGCTTCGGTAGCTGGCGGGATCAACGGTGGCCGGATTCAGGAAGAGCACGTGGAAGATGGATCTTTTGTCAAAATCCGCGAAGTAGCCCTGAGCTACGAACTGGGCAAAGTGAAAGGTTTGTTCGACAATTTCAACATCAGCATCATTGGTCGCAACTTGTACTCCTTTGACAACTACCAGGGTTTTGATCCAGAGGCCAACTCTGCTGGCCAGAGTGACCGGGTTCGTGGTGATGATTTTGGAGCAGTACCCATTCCTCGTACGCTGATGGTTCGTTTGAATGGTCGTTTCTAACACTTAAAAAGGTAAACAATGAAACTAAAACATATAATTTGTAGCTTTTTAGGCTTGGCGGCGCTCCTACATACGAGCAGCTGCACCAAAGAATACCTCAACCCCAACGCCGCCACCAAAACCGAAGTATTGAGTTCGGCCGATGGTTTGATGGGCCTGGCCGTAGGTATTCGGCGAGAGTGGTCGGTTGGCGCAACCAGTGCCCTGTTCAACGTAGTGGTTTGTAACGGCCTTGCTACCAAGGAACTGACGGTTCTGAACACAGGCAACAACACCCTGGCTTCTCTGGAAGCTGGCAAGGGCTCGCTTAACGGAGCGAATTCAACCATGGCCAACCTTTGGACGAGTGCCAATTTGGTCAAAGCCTACGCGCAACAATTGATCGACAACTCCTCGGTCATTGGCGATCCTGGCACCAAAGCGGGAGTGGAAGCCTACGGTCTGTTTTTTAAGGCGCTGGCCATTGGGACCTTATCCCAGTTTTGGGAGCAGGTGCCTACCGAGGTCGTTTCTTCAAACGAGTACATTGATGGCAAACGTCCCGGTTTCAAACCCCGCGCTGCTGCCCTGGATGAAGCCATTGCCATCCTCAAACAAGCTGATGCGACCATTAAGGCAAATGCGCCTTCGGCTACTTTTAATGCCAAAGTGGGTACGGACATCAGTTTGCCCAATGCCATCCAAGCCATGATTGCCCGTTTCAGTTTGATGAATGGCAAATTGGATGATGCCTTGGCCGCTGCAAATGCCGTCAGCCCAACGGTACTTTCTGTGTTCAAATACGATGCGGTGAATCAGAATCCAGTGTTCCGTTCTGGTTTCGTGAGCAACAACGTAGTTGGCGGGGTAGCCAACTTTGGCCTCAGTGGCACACTTGCGCCTGAAGCAGCAGATGCCCGGATCGCATTTTACCTGGGAGGTACCACTTTGAGCAAAGCAACAGGCTTTTTCAAAAGTGACCTGGATGTGATTCCAGTGTACCTGCCCAGCGAAATGACCTTGATCAAAGCGGAGGTGTTGGCTCGCCAAAACAAAATCACGGAGGCTATCGCCGAGTTGAATAAAATCCGCACCAAAGCCACCGATCCACTCAGTGTGACTGCAAAACTAGCAGCTTACAGCGGCGCAGAAACCCAAGGCGCAGTATTGGAGGAAATTTACAAGCAGCGTTGTATCGAGTTGTTTTTGTCGGGCTTAAAGCTGGATGATTGCCGTCGTTTCGGTCGCCCTGGCCCCAACGATGCCAACTTTGAGCGCAACCGCAATTTCTTCCCCTACCCTAACGTAGAGCGGGACAACAATCAGGCGAATACGCCTGCGGATCCAGCGGTGTAAGTGAAAAGCGAAAAGTGAAAAGCAGGCTACCGCAGCGGCTTATCCGGCGTTGCTCGCCCAAGTCGCTGCGGTAGCCTGCTTTTCGCTTTTCGCTTTTCACTTTCTAAGAACAACTCCCAACACCGGCTTCCCCGAAGCGCCATTCGGCGCATTGATGCTCAACCAATCGGATACAGTGGGCGCGATATCATGGACAAAAGTGGGTTGATTCGTTGAACCGGGTTCGATTTTCCATCCGTAGAAAAGCAAGGGAACGTGGGTATCGTATTCGTAGGCTACGCCGTGGGTCACCCCTTTTGGATAATCGACGTTGAGAAACCCTGGCTCCAGGCTGAACATTACATCACCAGAACGTTTGGAATAATAGTTGTTTTGCAATAAATCCCTTCTAAAACCACTACAAGTACTTATGCTGGCATTAAGTGGTACAAAAGCGCAGGCAATTTCTGGCCGGGCCAGCAGGAATTCTACCGTAGCACGCTCTACATCTGGCTTGTACAATTTATACTCCTGAATAAGTTTGTGGTCATAAAACAACTCCTGCTCATTATAGATGGACACCAGTTTTTTGGCACCAAACAATTTAGCCAGGTGCTGGTTCAGCGAGTCCTGAATGGCTGGGCCCATCACCGCCCAACGGTGGTAGCGGCGATTGCTCATGTAGCCACGGTTGTAAGGGGCACCATGGTCGGCGCTCAGAAACACCAGGTATTGGTCTTTCCCCACTTCTTGATCCAGAAAATTTAAAAAACCAGCTAGCTCCAAATCCAACCGCAAATAAATATCCTCTGCTTCAATGGAGCTGGTCCCGAAGAGGTGGCCCACATAGTCGGTAGAAGAAAAACTTACCGCCAAAAGATCCGTAATAGCGTCCTTACCCAATTGTTCATTCAATAAGGCGGCTTTTGCCATTTCTGCAGTAAGCGTAATGCCCCCGGGTGAGTAGGGCAAGTTGCGGATTTCCTCGGGTTTGTGAGGAAAAACCGGTTTATCCTCATTGGTGTATTTGCCTTCGTAAGGGGTATCATCTGCGTCACTTTCGGTATACTGATCGATAGGCAACAGCGTATTCCAGGTTTTTTTGGCCAATTCCTTGGCCATTTTTTGCTCGTTGAAATCTTCAACCCATTTGGGCAAGGCCTTGGTGTAAAAATCGCTGGTGACAAAATTCCCGGTTTTGAGGTCCAGCCAATATGTTCCATTGGAGAAATACCCGGCAGGAAAAATAGAGGAGCGATCCTTGAGTGCCACACCAACCACTTTCGCCTGATGATTGGTGGCCAGTTTGAGTTCATCACCCAGGGTAGTTACCAGCAAGTTACGGGGCGACATTTGCAAAGCAGCGTTGCTCGGAGCACCTACCGCCGTTACCGATTTGTCTTCGGCACAATACACCATCCGTTCCTGGAATTTATCGTACCACATATTCCCTACAATGCCGTGCACAGAGGGAGTAGTTCCGGTGTAAATGGTAGCGTGCCCTGGGCCTGTTTCGGTAAAGGCGTAGGGATAATGGTTGTTGCGGCAGTTAAAACCCTGGTTAATCAGGCGTTTGAAACCTCCACTGGAGTATTTGTCCCAATAGCGGTAGAGGTAATCGTAACGCATTTGGTCCACCACGATGCCTACCACCAATTTGGGCCGATCAGAGGGTGTTTGCGCAACTACAAAATTGGCAAGGAAGAGTAGAGCAAAAAGAGCAAGGTAGCTTCTCATTTTGACAGGTTTTTGAACAAAAAAAAGTGCTTCAGGTGTTTTCGCGGGAAAATTAGGGGATTTTTTGGGGAAAGCGCTGCTAGTCACAATCATTTTGCTATTTATTAACCTTCACATCACTTCCAAAAGGCTTGGATGAAAAACATTACGACAAATGTCGTAGAAAAATTTGCATCTCATCAAAAAGGCATTTATATTTACGACAAATGTCGTAGACCATGTCTAGTGAAACCAATAATCAGCCTTCAGAAGGCGAACTGGAGATCCTGCAAATCCTCTGGAAAATTGAACCAGCTACGGTGCGGCAGGTGCATGAGTTACTGAGTGCCAACAAAGGGGTCGGGTACACTACCACCCTGACCCAAATACAACGCATGTTGAAAAAAGGCCTCCTCAGTCGAATAGATCAGGAGGGTGGCCACTTTTACCGCTGCACCCTTCCACAGCAACAAGCTCGGCAAAACCTGGTGGATAAACTGGCTCAACAACTGTTTGAAGGCTCGGGCACCCAACTGGCCATCCAGGCCCTGGGTTCCGGTAAAGTCAGCCAGGCTGAACTGGCGGAATTGGAAAAGCTCCTCAAAAACATTAAAGACCAGCAATCCCATGAATGATGCACTCATCCTCAGTTTGGGCTGGACCCTCTTACATTCCTTTTGGCAAATCGGGTTGCTCGGCCTTTGCACGCTTGGCCTGGAGCGACTCTTGCGTACCTACTCCGCACAATTGCGGCACCAGGTAATATTGTTTATGCTCGGTGGCATGGTGCTGGCCAGTGCTTATACCCTATTCCTGGAATGGCGGTATTTCGCAGAAGTGCCGCATCTTGCCCCGAACTTGAAAACTGATTTTATCTCAAATTCTGCCAACTCTGTTTATACTCATTCGATTGATAACAGCCAAACCCCAGTTCCCTTTCTTCAACGTTGCAAGTGGTGGGTCGAAAGCCACTTGTATTGGCTGGTGAGCATTTGGGTGCTGGGGACGGCCTTTTTTAGCCTGCGTTTTGCCTGGAACTACCTTGCGTTGACTGTGCTACGGCGGAAGAGTAGCAGCATAATTGATCCCCAGGTTTTGCAACAGATTCAAAAAGTAAAAACAAGCCTGGGCTTGCGCCAAACAATCCGATTTTACAGCAGTGCTACCTTGAATTCACCCCTCACTTTTGGGCATTTTTTCCCAGTGGTCATCCTGCCTGCGGCCTTGCTTTGTCAAACGCCGCCTGCCTTATTGGAAGCCTTAATCCGACATGAGTTGATCCACATTCGGCGGGCCGATTTTTTGGTCAATCTGTTACTGGCCCTTTTGCAAATCCTCTTTTTTTATCACCCTTTGATTTGGGTGCTCAGCCGCCGCATCCAGGAGTTGCGAGAAGAGGCTTGTGACGAAGCGGTACTGCTTTCCGGTTGCCACAAACTTGTGTACGCCGAAGCGCTCCTGCACTTGCAACGATTACATCACCATCAAAATATACCCTTGGTTATGCAAGCTCAAAATCATGCTTCTCATTTTGCGACGCGGGTGCGCCAGATTTTAGTCGGCACCGCTGCTACCAAGTCTCCACTTTTTACCCAGCGCTGGAGTAGTGCTGTTTTGTTGATGCCTCTGTTGCTCCTCGTCTTGGGCCTCTTCGCCCCTGTTGCGCAAGCGGAAAAGAAAACACCCGAACCCAAAGTTAAAACCACTTTTGTACTGCCAGAAAAACCCCAAACCGAAGCGACAAAGACGACGGCCAAACCATTGGTGAAAGATCAAGCAATAATTCCCCCAGCAACAGTGGTAGAAAATCCTCCTCCAAGCGTAGAGACTACCACACTCGACAGCCTCCCCCAAGGCAGCAACGATGCCGTGCTCAGCGTAGCCGCCGACCGAATGAATGTATTGTACATGGGCATAGATAACCCCATTAGTGTGGCCATTTCGGGTGTTCCCGCTGATCAGGTAAAGGTGAGTAGCCGGGATGTTCGGTTGATAGAAACAGGAAAAGGGAAATTCATCGCCAAAGCGGTTAGACCAGGAAAGGCAACAATTCTGGTGGAGGCTCCGAATTATCGGCAGGAGGTGGAGTTTCGGGTGAAGCCGATTCCTGATCCGGTGGCGGTTTTGGAAAAAGTTGAAACAACAGGAGGGGAGATTAGTGTTTCAGTATTCAAAGGGCTCAAAAAGATTGAACCTAAACTATTTGGGTTCGATATGGATGCGCAATGTGAAGTACTAGGATTTGCATTTATTTATGTTCCGAAAGGCGAAAATCCAGACCAAGCTGTAAACCCAGGAGGTGTTTTTACACCGAAAGTCCTTAAGTTTATAGAAAATGTAAAGGCAGGAGATCAAGTCATCTTTGATAACATCCGTGCCAAATGCCCGGGTGATGAAACTGGCCGAAAAATCAATAATATAGCATTTAAAATCGTTGCCGATTCTGAGAAAAAGGAATAAAACTACAGCGGATAGTTACAGCAGCTCGAACAAACCTCAGCTGCTGTAACCAATCTCCACTTTCCACATTATACTGGAAAAATCCACAACAATGCTCAACCCACTCCAACTACTCCGTCCTTCCATGCTTTGCCTGGGTTTCATTTTCCTGATACTTCCAGCCATGAATTACAGCAGACTCACCTTGCCCGTCGCTACCGTTGAAGCGGACATCACTTTTTCCGCCCTACAAAAGTTAAAAGTGTTGGACCAGTCCGCACCAGGCTTCAAATACCAAACAGGCTGTCAGGTGCGGGGTTTTAATTTTTTTTTGCTACGAAAAAAACAGGATTCGATAGGCTACAATAATCCTGGCGCGCAAATAAACGCGGGTACTCAACAGCTGATCAGTATGGCCAAAGTAGGCGACCGCCTGATTTTTGACAACATCCGCCTGGATTGTGAAGGAGGTGCTCAGGGAGTCAAGTGGGGATCATTGGGCTTGACGGTGGTACCGGATTAGCCCTTCACCACCTTCAACACCCGCCGCTCCTGCTCCCAACGGCATTCCAGCAGGTAAATCCCAGCAGGCAGGTTCGGCAAATCACTGAGTTCATTTTCCGTGCTCAAATCTCCCTGTTTTTGCCACACGCTGATGCCTTGCAAATTGCGGAGGGTCAGGGTGACTTTCGATAGTGGTTGTTCCACGCGCAAGTGCAAGGATTCAACAACAGGATTGGGGTAAATTTGAATTTGGGGTAGGCTACTTGTGATGGAAAAAGTCGGCGTGGTGGTGGCCTTCAAAAACCAGGCCTGCGTCGTTGGATCTTTTTGAAAATAGTCAAACATCAACTGCCCGATTTTGTCCTCGCCCAGGCTGGTCAGATGCAGGCCGTCTTCACCCACATCGCTCT
>JAAFHQ010000165.1 GCA_013298445.1 Chitinophagales bacterium
ATTTGTACCCCGGAATACGCAATGGGTGTGCCCGGTAGCCTCAAAAATGCCATCGATTGGACGGTATCTTCCATGGAATTTCACCAAAAACCTACTGCCTTGATTACCGCTTCTTCGGTTGGTCAAAAAGGACACCATGCACTATTGGAGACCTTGATGGTGATTGAAGCCAAAATGGTAGAGGAAAGTAAACTATTGATCCCCTTTATCAAAACCAAAATCAACGCGGAGGGGGTGATTACCAATGCAGATACCTTGAATGAAGTCAAAACCTTAATTCACGCATTCTCTAACTTGATGATGAATCCTGCTGAATAAAAGGTTTATCTTGGTACAAAGCCCAAGCCCATTCCAAACGATTCCTGATTCTTTTGCGCAGCAAGCGTGGTTCCAACACCTCAATATCTTGCCCAAAGCCCAAAAACTCCCGCTCCAATTCTAGGTTGTGGATTACTTCGATGGTAAAAATGGAACTACCATCTTCAGCCTGTTCCAACAATTGCTGCGAATGGTGGAAGGGTTTAGTCACCACGTACGGTGCCTGGTCTTCGCTGACCCGAAATTTCACAAGCATCTTTTGCTGCCCACTTGTTTTGGACACCCCAATCGTATCCTTTAGCCAATCGGCATCCAAACTTTGATCCCAGCGAAAGGGAGTTTGATCATCTGTTTCAAAAGTTTGAATGCGATCCAGCGCAAAAATCTGCGGTTTCTCTCGCTCATCCCGTAGCCCGATGACAAACCAGCGGTTGCGGAATTCCTTCAAAAAATGCGGGTGAAGGGTAAAAACCTGGACGTTTTTCGACCTGAAAGACTGATAAGCCATAATCAAAGCTCGCTTTGCAACAATCGCAGCATACAAACCCTCTAAATGCTCCAGGCCTTGAAGCAGTTCATTCTTTTCAAAATCGATCAAGGCTCGTTCCTGGGTTTTCCCCATTTGAATCTTGTGCTGCAAACGATTGACCATGTCATCTACCTCCCGGAAATGGGTGAAGCCTTTGAATTGCCGCAGAATGGTCACCACTTCGTTGAGGGTTCCCAGGTCTTGTTGGGTCAAAGGGATATTGGCAATGCTGTATTCGGGGTCTTCGTAGGTGTAGTATTTTTTGTCCACCACAATGATTGGCGCGTTATAACCTAGTTTTTCGGAGCGCATCATTTGTAGGTCCAATTGAATTGAACGGCGGCTAACTCCTTTGCGGATGCCTTCGTACTCGTATAGCGCATCCGAGCAAGCCTCCTCAAGGTCTTCAAGCGTCCATTTTCGGTTGCGTCTGCGCAAACAGGCGTCGATGGTTTTGTAGCGGATCAGGGCATTGCGGTTTACGGGCATAATTATTTTTTGTGCTAAAAATTTAAAAATCAATACAATAAGGAATTTATCGAAAATATTTTCACAAAAATACAGCCTATTTTTTTACTACGCAAAAAGATTGCGCAGTAGCCTTCCAACTTTGTGTCATCAAAAGCGAACAACGCTAAATGCTTGTTCAAGTACTGAAACGATTTTTTTAATCCAAAGCCTTTTATCATGTTATTCAATCGAAAAACCAAAAATCAAAACCTGACCACCAACCACGAAGGGGCAAAGGCTTGGAAAATGAGCCCCCAGTTGGAATTGTATAGCGCGGTGGTGACTGCAGCTTTGAGTGACCAGTTTTACGAAAAAACTGGAAAACGAATCGAGCGCATCCGCGAGTTGATTGCACATGTCGATCCAGAGTTTGTGGCTAAATTAGCCGTGTATGCCCGCGAAAATATGTATTTGCGGAACGTTCCGCTCGTTTTGGCGGTTGAATTGGCCAAGCTATACAATGGTTATGGCTTGAATTTGGTGAGCAAAACGGTAGCTCGGGTCATTCAGCGTGCCGATGAAATCACCGAATTGTTGGCCTACTATCAACTGGCCAACGAACGCAAGGAGACCAAAAAACTGAACCGCTTGTCCAAACAAGTGCAAAAAGGTTTGGCACTGGCATTCAACAAATTTGATGCCTACCAATTTGGAAAATACAACCGCAACGGTGCTGAAGTCAAATTGCGCGATGCCTTGTTTTTGACCCACCCAAAAGCCAAAGACGAAGCGCAGCAATTGATCTTCAACCAAATCGCTAAAGACGAGTTGGCCGTGCCTTATACCTGGGAAACCGAGTTGTCGGCATTGGGTCAAACCCAATTCGCAAACGAAAAGCAAAAACAGGCCGCTTTCCGTCAAAAGTGGGAAGAGCTGATCAAAAGTGGAAAAGTAGGTTACATGGCTTTATTGCGCAACTTGCGCAACATCATCGAAGCAGAGGTATCGGCGGAACATTTTGAACGGGTTTGTTCAACTTTGTCCGACACCAATCAGGTGAGCAAAGCCAAACAATTGCCTTTCCGCTTCCTGGCTGCTTACCGCGAATTGTTGCTGGTAAAAAGCAAATATACTTCCTCAGCCTTGGCAGCTTTGGAAATAGCAGTAAAAGCCAGCGTGGCGAACTTGCGCGGGTTTGGAGCCGATACCAGCGTGCTGATTGCTTGCGATGTATCAGGATCGATGCAGCAACCAATCTCGGTGAAAAGTAAAATTTTGAATTACGACATTGGTTTGATGCTGGGGATGTTGTTGCAGTCCAAGTGCCGTTATGTCCAAACGGGTATGTTCGGCGACTCTTGGAAAATCATCAATGTATCGACCAAAAACATCTTGGCCAACGTACAGGAATTTTACCGCCGCGAAGGGGAAGTGGGTTATGCCACCAATGGTTATTTGGTGATCAGAGACTTAATCAAACGCCGCGAGGCGGTGGATAAAGTGATGATTTTCACCGATGCCCAACTGTGGTCCACCAGCCATGATTACCACATCGCCAAGGAATGGCAGCAATACCGCGAAACGGTAGCGCCAAACGCCAAATTGTACTTGTTTGACCTGGCCGGCTTAGGTACTACACCAATTGAGCTGAAACAAGATCAAGGTGTGTATCTGATCGCAGGTTGGTCTGATAAAATTTTCGATGTTTTGGCGGCTTTGGAACGTGGTCAACAGGCCATCGAATTCATCAACAATATCGAATTATAAACCATGAACCTACCAGGGGCAGACTAAAAGATGTTTGCCTCTGGTAGCAATAAGGTTAACCCCCAGAAAAAATGAACTGTGCCGTAGAATAGAGTTACTTCGCTGTTAACGATGGGGAAGCGGGTTCGACTCCCGTCACGCTGACTAATACCAGCGTGTAGCTCAACGGTAGAGCACATAATGTACTCTTTTCGCTTTTTGCCAGTTTATTTTTAAACAAGAACGTAGAGCATGTCGTAGGTTAGTGTTACTTCGCACTTAACAAAGACCAACACTAAACGTTTGTTACTGCTTTATGATTTGAAAGTGCCGTAGGATAGAGTTACTTCGTTAGGGACGATGGGGTTGCGGGTTCGAGTCCCGTCACGCTGACCAATGCTTATAATCATCAGCGTGTAGCTCAAAAGGTAGAGCACATATGTACTCTTTTCGCTTTTTGCCTTTCAAATAATTTTTAGAGTTGTATTTTACCCCAAATAATCCTAAAATCATGCAACAATCCAACTCCTGGAACCGCGACCTTTACGCCAAAGCCTGGCACTTCGTTACCCTACAACACAGTGGCCAAACCTATGGTGGCCGCCTTCCCGAACAACAAATTGAGTACATCAACCACCTCAGCAGTGTGGCGATGGAAGCCATGTGGGTTTTGGCCCATTCAACAGCAAATTACGATGCAGACCTTTTGGTACAATGCGCCTTATTGCACGATACCCTAGAGGATACTGCCACTGATTTTGAAGCATTGAGTACTACTTTTGGCCCGGCGGTAGCTGCGGGTGTATTGGCCTTGACCAAGAATAAAGACTTAGCTAAACAAGATCAAATGCTCGACAGCCTGCAACGCATTCAGGCCCAACCCAAAGAAATCTGGATGGTCAAAATGGCCGACCGCATCACCAATCTCTACCACCCACCTTATTATTGGGACAAAACCAAAATCGCCGCCTATCGCAGCGAAGCCCAGGTCATTTACGATCATTTAGCTCCGGCAGATGCACTCATGGCGCAACGTTTGGCCCATAAAATTGAAGCCTACCAACAATTTTTATAAAATTTTGAGTTTTTTTTCATTTCGGCGGAACGCTTTTTCGGACCCAACACACTTAGGTATGAATGCAGATTTATCCCACTGCACAAATCATTAACCTAAAAACCTGTTGAAATGAAAAAGCTTTTTTTCTTGTTTGCATTGGCTTGCAGTGCCAGCTTTTTAGCTGCTCAAACGCAGTTTTTCAGCCCATTGGGCGCTGTTCCCGTAGGTCCCAACGGCCCTGCTTCCAACAAGGTGAAAGTGAATGCTTTTTGTTGCCCCAGCACAGCTCTCGAAATTTCAACCAACGTACCGGTTGGTGAAAATGATTTCCAATGGATCAATATTCCTTTAGACGGCCTGGATGCGGGGGTGATTGGCAAATTGGTCGTTTGTTATCAAATCCAAGGAGCAGGTGGTTCTTACATTTCACAGGTTCGCCTGACAGAGATGATGGCACCCAATGCTGCGGCAGTAAAAGTCGATGACGGTACAGACTTGAACTCCACGGTTCCAACCTGTTTCTCTACCCGAGCAGGTTACGCCGTAAATGGTACCACTACTTTAGCCCTTAAAGTTGTAATGCGCCCTGGTGATAAAATCATCATTGGAGGCATCACCATTGCTAGATAATCCCAAACTTCTTATTCTTATCCCATTTGCATATCCATGCACTGCGCAAGCTTTTTGCTTACCCGCAGTGCATTTTTTTTTGCATCAAGTGAAAAGGAGCTGTTTTTGTACTATTTTCCGCACTGATTTCATACCATTAAAAATTTACTTATTCCTGATGAAACAGCTGCTCATTCTTGGCTTGGCTTTGCTATTTAGCCAAGTTGTATTTTCCCAACAACACGCCGAACAAAACCATTCTAAGTACGTCCCTCCTACCGACCCACAGGTGCAACAAAAACTGCAACAATGGCAAACGGTAAAGTTCGGCCTTCTGATGCACTGGGGCACATACAGCCAATGGGGCATTGTGGAAAGTTGGAGTCTTTGCCCCGAGGATGAAGGCTGGTGCGAACGCCGTGGACCTTACTCCAATGATTGGTATGGCTACAAAAAAGCCTACGAAAACCTGCAATCCACTTTTAATCCTACCGATTTTAATCCCGACAGATGGGCCGCTGCTGCCAAAGCGGCGGGTATGAAATACCTGGTGTTCACCACCAAACACCACGATGGCTTCTGTATGTTTGACACCAAGCAAACCGATTATAGCGTAATGAATAGCCCTTTTGGCAAAAATCCCAAAGCCAACATTGCCAAAGAGGTGTTTAAATCCTTTCGCGACCAGGATTTTATGATTGGAGCGTATTTTTCCAAGCCCGATTGGCATACTCCAGATTATTGGTGGCCTTATTTCCCCCCCAAGGATCGCAATTCAAGCTATCCGCCCAAAAAATATCCTGAAAAATGGGAGAAGTTCAAAACCTTCACCTATAACCAGATTGAAGAGCTGATGCGGGATTACGGTAAAATGGACATCCTCTGGCTCGATGGTGGTTGGGTGCGTCCCTTCAGCACGATTGATACTACGGTATCCTGGCAAAAAACCATTCCTTTTGATCAGGACATTGACATGCCCAAAATTGCAGCCATGGCGCGTACCCATCAGCCGGGTTTGTTGGTGGTAGACCGCACAGTGACGGGTCCCTATGAAAATTACGTAACGCCGGAGCAACAAATTCCCAGTCATTACATGCCCATTCCCTGGGAAACATGTTTGACCATGGGTGATTCCTGGAGTTACATCCCCAAAGAAAATTTCAAACCAGCCCGCAAATTGATTCACATCCTGGCCGACGTGGTTTCCAAAAACGGCAACCTCCTGCTCAACATTGCTCCAAGTCCCCAGGGGGATTTCCACCCCGAGGCGTATGATCGTTTAAAGGAGATTGGCAATTGGATGAATGTCAATTCTGAAGCGATTTATGGAACTATTGGTGACAAAGACCTAGGCCCACAAGGCAAACTGGTTTTTACCCATAAGGGCAAAACTGTTTATGCCATTTACCGTGCCGACGAAGGAGAGGCTGTACCGTCAAAAATTGACCTTAAAAACCTGTCGCTGAGCAAAAAAGCCACCATCAACCTTCTGGGCACTAAAGAACCGTTGAAATGGAGTGCTGAAAATGGCACAACAAGCATTGTAGTTCCTGAAAAGACTGCTAAACTTGTGCCTAACAGTTACGCCTACGTATTTAAAATCACCGATTTTTAGCACAAGCTGCTAACCATAAAAATCTACTAACCAATGCAAACCAGAAGAAATTTTTTGAGGTGGTCAGCGCTTGGCCTGCCTTTTGTTTCCTTTAGCCAAATCCTGGCCAAAAGTAAAATGCCAGTTGCTACCAAACCCATCGTAGTATCTACATGGGACAGTGGACTGCCCGTTAATGCGGTGGCCTGGAAAGTTTTGCGAGAGCAAAACGGACGAGCCCTTGATGCAGTGGAAGCAGGGGCACGTTCCATCGAAGACAGTATCAACTGCTGCGTAGGTTTGGGTGGAAACCCCGATCGCGATGGCATCGTCACCCTGGATGCTTGCATCATGGACGAAAAATCCAATTGTGGCTCAGTAGCAGGCTTGTCTTATATCAAACATCCCATTTCAGTTGCCAGGAAGGTCATGGAAACTACGCCTCACGTGATGTTGGTGGGTGATGGGGCATTGCAGTTTGCATTGGCCAATGGTTTTCCGAAGGAATCGGGAAAATTATCGAAAGATGCAGACAAGGCCTACAAAGCCTGGCTGAAAAAATCGGAGTACAAGCCCACCATCAATATTGAGCAGCAGCAAATCAACGCCAAAAAGAGCAAGGGTAACGGGCCCTTTGCACCCAACAAGTTTGAAGACGGTAGCCCAAACCACGATACCATGGGCACCATTGCCCTGGATGCGGCGGGTAACCTCTCGGGGGCATGTACCACGAGTGGGATGGCCTTCAAACTCCACGGCCGAGTAGGCGATTCCCCCATCATTGGAGCTGGTTTGTTTGTAGACAATGAAGTGGGTGCTGTAACTGGCTCTGGCCAAGGCGAAGAAGTGATCCGAGTAGCGGGAGCAGCCCTGATTGTTGAGATGATGCGGATGGGTAAGTCGCCTAAAGAGGCCTGCAAAGTCGCCATCGAAAGGATTGTAAAAATCAATCCGGAGAAGGCCAAAACTTTCCAGGTTGGTTTCATCGCCATCAATAAGGCTGGTGAATACGGTGCTTATTCGCTGCAACCTGGCTTCAGTTATTCGGTAACGATGGCCGAAGATGGGGGGAAGGTGTATATGGCGGATAGCTACTTGAGCAAATAAACACGTTTCATCCCGAATTTCTTATAACACTAAGAAAGCGACATTTTTATTATCACAGAGGAAAAATAAAGCGGGCACGGAGGACACAAAGTTAGACGTTGACGAGGTGGAATTTTAGACATAAACTCCGTCAACGTCTAACTTTGTGTCCTTTGTGCTTCTTTGTGCTTTCTCTGTGAAAATTATGTCGCTTTGGAATTGTTTTGAAAATTTGGGAAAGCTTGTGTTTACAGATATTGGTTTTTCACCAAAATCATTTGCGCCAAAATACTCAACGCAATCTCTGCCGCTGTTTTAGACTTGATCGGGATTCCTACCGGCGCGTGAATGCGCTTGAATTCTTCCTCTGTATACCCAGCTGCTAGCAGCCTTTCCCGGCGTTTTTCATTCGAACCCTTACTGGACAATGCGCCAATATATGCTACTTTGGAGCGCAACAAAAGATGCAAAGCCTGATCGTCAATTTTGGGATCATGAGCCATGACCACGGCAAAGGTATATTCGTCGATTTCGTATTCGGGTAGAATTTCGGCAGGGTAATCCTCGTACATTTTATCCGGGGCAGTAGGAAAATGGGTGTTTTGGGCAAAGGTGCCCCGGGGATCGATGACAATGGTTTCAAAGTCAAAGTACTTGGCCAGGTGTACCAATTCTGCCGCTGCGTGTGCTGCGCCGATAATGAATAGTTGATGCTTTTTGGGAAAAACGCGGAGGAACCATTTTTCGCCTTCTACTTCTACCAATTGGCTTTTGCGTTCCTGATAAGCTTTTTCCGCCGCTGCTACTAATTCAGTTGGTGTTTCGCCCACTGTAGTACCGTTCGGGTGTACCAGATAATGTTGAGCCTTTTCTCCAGACAATTTGGAAATCAGCACACAGCTTTTGTTCTCCAACAGATTGCTGCGTAAAGTTCGCCAAATGGCTGGTGCATCAAACGCCACAAATTTTTCCAGAAAAATCTCAATTGTTCCACCACAGGTGAGCCCCACCGACCAGGCGTCATTGTCGGACACCCCGAATTTGAGGTTTTTGATCTTGGCACTTTGACTGGTTTCATCTGCTTCCTTGAGGACTACTCCTTCCACACAGCCCCCAGAAACCGAGCCCAACATTTCCAGTTCAGGGCCGATAAACATCATAGTGCCAATGGGACGTGGAGCACTACCCCAGGTATTGGTTACAGTTGCCGCACTAAAGGTTTTACCTTCCGTGATCCAGCGATCTATTTCGGTGATGTATTCGCGCATGCTCTTGTCTTTTGATCAGATGCAAAAAAGTTCCATGCACAATTAACAGCAATTGTGGTGCAGGATACAATGATAAATGGCATTCGGAAAGATAAAGTTCAATCTTAATTTTGACTCCGTTCCTTATGCTTCAATCTGTGGGTGAACCACAGCAAAAAGTTGAAGCAATTCGGCCATTCGATCCTTTAAATCTTTGCGGTCAACGATGAAATCCAGAAAACCGTGTTCGAGTAGAAACTCAGAAGTTTGAAAACCTTCTGGCAACTCGCGCTTGATGGTCTCTTTGATGACCCTGGGGCCAGCAAAACCAATCAAAGCTTCAGGTTCCGCAAAGTTGACATCCCCCAACATCGCAAAAGAGGCAGTAACGCCCCCTGTAGTAGGATCTGTAAGCATGGAAAAGAAGGGCAATTGAGCCTTGGCCAAACGGGTGAGTTTAGCCGAAGTTTTGGCCATTTGCATCAAAGAAAAAGCAGCTTCCATCATGCGCGCCCCTCCAGTTTTGGAGATGATCATGAAAGGAATTTTTTCTTCAATACAAAAATCAATGGCTTTGGAAATGCGCTCACCTACCACCGAGCCCATCGAACCTCCGATAAATTTGAAATCCATAGCTGCAACGACCAAGGGTAAGTCATTGACTTTACCCACGGCTACAGTAATGGCATCGGTAACTCGATTTTTTTTGTACGCATCGGCAAGGCGATCGGGATAAGGCTTGAGATCGGTGAATTGCAGCATGTCCTTTGAGCGCAATTCTTCAAAGAGCAAACCATATTCTTGCTCATCGTAGAGCAGATCGAAATAATCGTAGGACCCAATCCGGGTATGATAATTACACTTTGGACACTTGTAAAAATTCTCCCGCAATTCCTTCATCGTACTTGCTTCCTTGCAGCGTACGCACTGATGCCAAAGCCCCTCTGGAGCTTCTTTCTTGTTGCGGGTGGCGGTCTGA
>JAAFHQ010000168.1 GCA_013298445.1 Chitinophagales bacterium
GATGTGAACTCCCCTTGTAGCATCGACGGAGGAACCGTTTTTGAAGTAGATGCGGTGAATATCGAAGAAAACACCGACCCCAGTGAAGCCCGCCCATTTGGTTATGTACTGCCCATCGGTATCCAACGGGAACAATCCATCGGTGGGGTCATCAATACCTTACAAAACGAACAGTCGCTGTCTTTAACCTTGCAAAACCTGTGTGATGGAGATGAAAAGGCGGTATTTAAAAACATTGGCTTAGACATGCGGGTATACGAACGTTTCAAAATGTTTGTACACGCCGAAGATTTTGACCAAACCATCATGCCACGGGATACATCGGGTTTACGGATTTTTGTACGCTTGGGTAGTGACTTCAAAAACAACTACTACGAGTATGAAATGCCTTTGACTTTATCACGGGTCGATCGTCTGCCGGATACCCAAACACCGAGTATTTCCAATGTTTATAAAGAAGAGGTATGGAAATTGGAAAACGAATTTGATTTCCCTCTGGCTTTGCTGCGCGAAGTCAAAGAAGAACGCAATGCTACCAGTGGGGCCAATTTGGACCAGGAGTTCGTTAGACAAATTTCAGTAACCCTGGAAAATGAACAAACAGTCACACGTTGGGTCAAAGTGCGGGGTAACCCCAACCTGGGTAATGCCAAAATTGTAATGATTGGGATTCGCAACCCCCAAGGTGGAGAACTTGACCCAACTGGTGCCGTAGTTTGGGCAAACGAAATGCGCCTTACTGGCCTCGACGAGCGGGGTGGGGTAGCAGGTATTGCCCGCATGGACATCCAAATGGCCGACTTGGGTAACGTAACCGTGGCTGGAAATTTTGGGACCATTGGCTATGGTGCCATCGACCAAAAAGTACAACAGCGCAGCCGTTTTGACAATTCTGGCTTCGACATCGCGGGTAACCTCGAACTGAACAAGTTTTTGCCCAAGGACTGGAATCTGCGCTTACCTTTTTATGCCCAATACTCTCGCAACGTCGAAACGCCAGAGTTTGACCCTTACGACCTGGACGTGATTTTGAAGGAAAAAATCCGCAAAACGGATAATGCCACCGTGCGTGACTCTATTGAGCGCACTACTCAGGAAATCAGCACTGTAAAAAGTTACAACTTCACCAATGTGCGCAAAGAGCGTGGCGGCCAAAACCAAAGCAAACCCATGCCTTGGGATATTTCCAATGTATCGCTGAGTTATGGGTATACGGAAACAGAACGCAGCGATCCCTTTATCGAAAGTGACGAAATTCAGAAATACAATGCTGGCGTCAATTACCAGTTCAGTACCCAGACCAAGTACATTCAACCGTTGAAAAAGCTCAAAGGAAGTGCACTTAAGTTGATCTCGGAACTCAACTTTAATCCGATCCCAAGTTCCTTTACCTTCAGTTCTTTGATGGATCGACAGTTCCAGACTACCAAATACCGCTTTACCGATCTGGATCCCAAGTACAGCACGTTCTTCAACAAACGATTCCTCTGGGGACGTGACTACAACTTGCAATGGGATTTCACCAAGGGTCTGAAATTCAACTTCAATGCGGCCAATGACGCGGTAATCGATGAACCCGATGAAACAGAGTTGCGCGAACGCGGCCTGCCCTTGGCTGAGCAAAACCGCTACCGCCGGGACAGCATCTGGAGCAACGTCAAAAACCTGGGGCGGACCAAAAACTACCAGCACGAGTTTACGCTTAACTATACCGTGCCTACCAAGTTGATTCCCTACATGGAATGGGTTGGTATCAAAGGTCAATATCGGGGCAACTACGGCTGGACGGCAGCGGCCCTGAACACTGACTCACTGGGCAACGTGATCCAAAACGGCCAGAACATCCAGGCCAACGCCGACTTCAACTTTGACCAGTTGTACAATAAAATCTCCTTCCTTCGCAAAATTGAACAAGTATCCCGCGCTGGAGGATCTAGCCAGGAACGCCGGAGTACCCAGGGAGATGATAAGGACAAGGAGAAAAAAGGCGGTGCAGAATTGTCGCCAGGTTTGAAACTGATTTTGCGCCCATTGTTGTCCTTGCGCAAAGCCCGCTTCAATTACTCCGAACAGCACACTACTGTAGTGCCCGGTTATACCCAGGCTTCCCGCTTATTGGGGATGAACCAGTTCAATTCCCCTGGTTGGGATTTTGTAGCGGGTGTTCAACCGCGCATCGCCAAATTGCGGGAAGATGAATACGGTACAGAAAAAGACTGGTTGGCCAAATCGGCAAACCAGGGCTGGATGTCGAGTAGTGTGTTCCAAAACCGCGAAGTAACCCAGTTATCCACTCAAAACTGGGATGCCCGTGTAACCATCGAGCCCTTCCGCGACATGCGTCTCGACCTGGATATCAGTCGTAGTTATACCCAAAACCACTCGCAGTACTTCAAGGATACCTTGTTGGACAACAATCAGCGTTTTGTACACGCCATCCCTCAGGATGTAGGTACTTTGACCATGTCGTACTCCGCACTCAAAACCCTGTTCAAGGGTGATACTGCCGATTTGCGTACCCTCTTCAAAACTTTTGAAGACAACCGGGTCATCATTTCCCAACGTTTGGGCAATGGTGAGCACGTAGATACCACTCTGGCAAAACAGGGCTATACCTTCGGTTATGGGCGTACCCAGCAAGAGGTGTTGATTCCGGCATTTTTGGCCGCCTATACCGGACAAGATGCTCGGGGTGCCAACTTGAATTTGTTTGAATTGCTCCCACAAGTCAACTGGCGCTTTACCTACAATGGTTTGAGCCGTTTGCCTTTCTTTAAGGAGTATTTCCAAAGTTTCAGTTTGACGCATGGCTACAAGTCAGGGTTGACCATCAACACATTCAACACAGGGCTGGACTTCCTGCGCACCCGCGATCAGGGCTTCCTCAACGAGTTGAACAACAACTTCTACCCACGTCTGGAGGTACCCGAACTGGTGATTCAGGAAGGTTTTAACCCGCTGATCGCAGTGAGTGCTGCCATGAAAAATGGCATGACCTTCAACTTCGATTACAAGTTGACTCGTAACTTGGCCATGAGTTTTGTGAGCAACCAGCTGGCAGAAACGCGCCGTAAGGAAATTGTCTTTGGGTTTGGGCACAAAATCAATGATTTCGACATTAGCTCCCTTTTTGGCGGGACCAAAAAGAAAAAACGCCCTGCTCCAAAACCAACGACCACGCCGGGGTCAACTCCGGGTAGCACGGCCATTGCACCCAGAGGCCTGGATTTACAATTCAACTTCTCACTCAGCGATGACGTGACCTTCAACCACTTGCTCGACCAAGGGGTGCGGGAACCAACGCGTGGTAGTTATAACTTGAGCATTTCTCCTTCGGCTGAATACAAATTGAACCAGCGTCTGTCCCTGCGCTTCTTTGTGGATTATCGTCGGAGTGAACCAAAAACCTCTGCGGGTTATCCAAGAACGGATTCTTCGGGTGGGGTAGTGGTGAGATTTGCGTTGCAATAAATTTTAAGCGAAAAGCGAAAAGCGAAAAGCGAAAAGCGAAAAGCGAAAAGCGAAAAGTATTTTTTCAATACTGCTTGCTGAGGCTTTTCGCTTTTTTATTTTTAATACGTTATAGCGCACTTCCGAAATCCGTTTAATTTGGGGTTTAAACGTTGGAAAAACTAATCATAAATGTTTTGGCATGCTTGAATATGAAGTAGGTTTCTCCGTAAATAGGTTCGACGGTAAAAATAGAGGTTGTGGGAGTGGGCTCTACTTCAAAGACACTAAATCGCTTTGGGCAAGTGGCATTAACCCCTGCTCTTATAATTACACCTTAGCGATTCTGGAACAACTTGAAAACGTTATTTTAGGAAAAATTCTTGAATTTGAATGGGGTGGGGGAGAAAGGACTTGGTTTATTTCAAAAAAAGAAGTGACGCTTGCCACTGATAACTTTGCATGGGTTGAGGCTCAAGAATTGCCTACCTTGGAAGTAGTACATATGCTACAAGCGAGAAAGCAATTGATAGAAATGTGGCCAAGAGAGGCAGTTTTTGCTTTGGTTGGCACATCTTTCGAAATGATAAAAAATGACACGAACAGTTTTTTGGAAAATGAAGAAGGTCTTCTTTACAGTTACGGGGCAAGCGATAGTGGTATAGTTGTAAAATTGGTGCTTCAAAAAGAAGATTTTGAATTAGCTACAAGCGAATATTTGAACCAACTCAGTTTTAAAGTGGAGATGCCTGTCTGATAAATTAAATGAAAGCAGGTAGAATCACGGAGTGATTAAATCTTGAATAGCCGCGGTCGTCCGCGGTAAAATGCCCAGCGGAATGTATCACAACCGCGACAGCGGTTGAACAAATCGTGCCGAAATTCAACCGCTCCCGCGGTTGCTAAACCTTGCGAAACGGCTAAGTCCGCGGACGACCGCGGCTATTCAAGATTCAACCGCTGCCGCGGTTTGAGGATTCAAAATACTGGATGACGAACTATTTAGTATAGCCATTCTTCCTATTGTATCAGGTGATTTCATTTGTCCCATACCTCATTTCCCAAACACCCCAGAAGACAAATACCGATCCCCTCGGTCACAAATAATACACACGATCACCGCCTCATCAAGTTCCTCGGCCAATTTTGCGGCAGCAGCTACTGCACCGCCACTACTTACCCCGCCAAAAATGGCATCTTCTTGGGCCAGTCGGCGCATCATGCTAGTTGCTTCATCCTGAGATACGTCAATGATGCGATCCACTCGGTCAGCTTCGTAGATTTCGGGCAAAAATTCTTTGGACCAGCGGCGTATCCCCGGGATGTTGGAGCCGTCCGTAGGTTGTACCCCTACAATTTGCACCGCTTCACTTTGTTCTTTTAGGTAGCGCGAAGTCCCCATGATGGTGCCAGTGGTACCCATGGAGGAAACGAAGTGGGTGACTTTGCCCGCAGTGTCGCGCCAAATTTCGGGACCAGTACTCCGGTAATGCGCACCCCAGTTGTCAGGGTTGGCAAACTGGTTGAGCATGAGGTAGCCACCTTGAGCCACCATTTCCTCGGCCAATTCGCGGGAGTACTCGATGGTGCGCTCCGCTGGAGTCAACAATACCTCGGCGCCGAATGCTTCCATGGTTTGTACCCGTTCGGCTGTTGAGTTATCGGGCATGATCAGGGTAATGTCTACGTCAAACAAGCGGGCAATCATGGCCAGCGCGATACCCGTGTTGCCACTGGTTGCTTCGACCAAACGAATGCCAGGTTTGAGCTCGCCCCGATCCAGGGCCCCTTTGATCATGCCATAGGCGGCGCGGTCTTTGACACTACCCCCAGGGTTTTGGCCTTCTAATTTTGCGTATACCTTGATGCCCGGTTTCTGAATGACGTGGCGTATCTCCACCAAAGGTGTATTCCCAATCAGATCTGCTACTGAAGCCATAATTAAACGTTGGATTTTTGTTGGTGACTGTCGTTGGAGCTGTAATACACCCGACTAAAGGGCGGTACACTTTTGGTGACCCATACGTTACCACCGATGATGCTGTTGTTGCCAATCACGGTTTCTCCGCCCAAAATGGTAGCGCCGGAATAAATCACCACATTGTCTTCAATGGTAGGGTGTCGTTTGGTGGCGGCCAGTTCTTTTTTGACACTCAAGGCCCCGAGGGTAACTCCTTGATATATTTTTACATTGTTGCCAATGTTTGAAGTACCACCAATGACGATTCCAGTACCGTGGTCAATACAGAAATTTTCCCCAATTTCAGCCGAAGGGTGAATGTCAACTCCGGTGCGGCTGTGCGCATATTCGGTCAAAATCCGGGGAATGAGGGGGACCCGCATCTCGTACAACTCATGCGAGAGCCGATATACTGCAATGGCATAAAAACCAGGGTAGGTACGGATCACTTCCGGGAGATCAGTCGCTGCGGGGTCACCTTTGAGGATGGCCTCTGCGTCCTTGATCAACAGCTCCCGAACTTTGGGCAGGCAGGAC
This sequence comes from Chitinophagales bacterium, assembly GCA_013298445.1. Lineage (GTDB taxonomy): Bacteria > Bacteroidota > Bacteroidia > Chitinophagales > Saprospiraceae > Haliscomenobacter. The sequence goes on from JAAFHQ010000168.1 coordinate 5,948, forward strand.
ATAAATTCGCCCTCCAACTCCGGTGCTTTGGTATGCAAGGCGCCGTCGGCGGTATCCAGAATTTTATTCAATTCCAATTTGAGCATATGGTAATGTTGCTCAAATTCACGGGGATTGACGTAGCGATGGTCCGAAAATTCAGGGAATAAAAGCCCCAAAATGCCGTTGAGCCAGGTTGAAATGGCTGAAGGTGAAGGCATTTGTTGGGCTTGTTGATGTGACTCGTAGAGTTTTTGAATAAACTGCTTCTCCATGGGAAGTATTTTGTCTAATTCGAAGGTACAGATAGAACAAGATAAAGCAACAGAAAGTGAAATGAGAAATTCACTTTTTTTCAAAAATTCCTTTTTAGCATAGTACATTTGACTATAAGGCAATAAAACCAAATGGAAAGTATCCTTTTTGAAAAAATTGGCCAGGTTGCTCGAGTGATCTTGAATCGGCCTACTGTGTACAACAGTTTGAATCGACCGATGGGTAAAGCCCTTCAGGACGTGTTGAAAACTTGTGCAAGCGACGATGAAATTCGGGCCGTGTACCTCAGTGGAACGGGCAAAGCCTTTTGTGCGGGGCAGGATCTCAACGAACTCCGGGAACCGAATCCACCCACTTTTGACGAATTATTGGGCGAACATTACAACCCGATCATGTTACAAATCAATAACTTGCCCAAACCTGTGGTAGCGGCTGTAAATGGAGTTGCAGCGGGTGCTGGGGCTAATTTGGCCTTGATTTGTGACCTGGTGGTAGCCACCCAATCCGCCAGTTTTATCCAGGCTTTCAGCAAAATAGGATTGGTGCCGGATAGCGGCGGCACTTTCACCCTACCTCGTTTGGTGGGCAAACAGCGGGCTACTGCCTTGATGATGTTGGGCGAAAAAATCAGTGCTACTGAGGCGCTTAATATGGGGATGATTTACGAAGTTTATCCCGATGAAGACTTTGCAACTGCCTCCTGGGCGCTAGCAGAAAAACTGGCTGCCATGCCCACTTATGCCTTGGGTTTGATCAAACAAGCCATTCGGGCCTCGGATGGCCATTCTCTTGCACAACAATTGCAGCTGGAAATGGAATTGCAGGGTCAGGCCGGGTCGAGTGCTGATTTTGCTGAAGGGGTGCAGGCTTTTTTGGAAAAACGGCAGCCACAATTTAAAGGCAAGTAGCAACAGACCTATGGCAGACCCAAAAGACCACACCACGCCTTCTGTTCAAAAGGGCATCCCACAACCGGCTTCGCTGAATCCAGGCTGGATACCCAAAACCAAGCGTAAGCACAGCCAGGCTAAGGAATACATCACTGGCATTGTGAGTGGTGATCGGGTCTTGTTAAGTCAAGCCATTACCTTGATTGAGAGTAAACAAGCCAAACATCAGGCTTTGGCCCACGAGATCATCGAAGCCTGTTTGCCCCATAGCGGAAACTCCATTCGCATCGGGATTACTGGGGTGCCCGGGGTGGGAAAAAGTACGTTTATCGAAGCACTTGGGCAAAACTTGAGCGCGAATGGCCGCAAATTGGCCGTATTGGCCATCGACCCCAGTAGCCAAATCAGCAAAGGCAGCATTCTGGGGGATAAAACCCGGATGGCCAAACTGGCCGTCGATCCCAACGTATACATCCGTCCTTCGGTAGCAGGAGACTCACTCGGCGGGGTGGCCCGCAAAACACGGGAAACGCTGATTTTGTGTGAAGCTGCCGGTTTTGACACGCTCATTATCGAAACAGTGGGAGTGGGCCAATCCGAGGTAGCGGTACACTCCATGGTCGATTTTTTTCTTTTATTGTTACTTCCTGGCGCTGGTGATGAACTTCAGGGCATCAAAAGAGGTATAGTAGAGATGGCAGACTTGATTGCAGTGAATAAAGCAGATGGAGACAACCAGGCAAAAGCCAAACGCGCCGTCGCAGATTACCGCAATGCGCTACACCTATTTCCCCCAAAAGCCAGCAATTGGGCTGTTCAGGTATTGACTTGCTCTGCATTGAGTGGAATGGGGATAGCCGAAATTTGGGGTTTGATTGAAGAGTTCAGGCGCTTTTCTGAGGCGAATGGCTTTTTTCAACTCCAGCGTCAGTCCCAGTCTCGCTATTGGCTGCACGAAAGCATCCAACAGTCTTTGCGGGAGCAATTTTATCAGCACCCACAGGTGGCAGCATTGCTGGAAGAGAAAGAGTTAGCTGTACGGGCGCAAAAACAATCGCCCTTTCATGCGGCGGAAGATTTGGTCCGATTGTTTTTGGGCTCAAAAAAGTAAAACTTTTATTACCTTGGTCAAGCCAAAAAGCCCCAATTCGCCGACAATTTGTAGCGATTGGGAGGAAATTTTTCGGAGACAGTTCTTTTCAGTCCAATATTGTTCCAAATTTTGAAAACTTCTAAAAAACCAATACGATGAAGAATTTAGTTAGTGCAGTAGTACTTATCCTGGTTGGACTTATTGCACTTTTGGGAGGTTGCAGCACCTACAACGGAATGGTCAATGCAGATGAAGATGTAGACAATGCGTGGGGCAAAGTACAATCTGCCTATCAGCGGCGAGCTGACCTGATTCCCAACTTGGTCAATACGGTAAAGGGGGTAGCTAATTTTGAAAAAAGCACCTTAACTGCAGTGATTGAAGCCCGTTCGAAAGCTACCAGCATCACGGTTGATCCTGCTAATGCTACTCCCGAACAATTGGCTGCTTTTCAGCAAGCTCAAGGTGGAATTTCCCAGTCCTTGGGGCGTCTGATGGTGATTGCGGAGCAATATCCTGAACTCAAGGCCAATCAGTCGTTTTTGGAACTCCAATCACAACTGGAAGGCACCGAAAACCGCATCAAAGTAGCGCGAGACAATTACAACGATGTATCTACGGCGTACAATAAAAAAGTCCGCCGCTTCCCAGCCAGTCTCATCGCGGGTATGGCTGGCTTCAAACAAAAGTCTCAATTCCAGGCAGAGCAGAATGCACAGGATGCTCCGGATGTAAAATTTGAATAAAAGTTTAGGAGGTTGAGGGAGGTTGAGAAGGTTTAGGCTGCCGCGAGCGACATGTGGGCTCACATCCAATCTAGCAGTTCAGCCTTCTCAACCCACTCAACCTTCCTCAACTCAACTTGCCATTATGATCAAATTTCTGTCATCCGACGAAGAAAAACGTGTCATCGACTGCATCAAAGAAGCAGAAATGGCAACGACTGGTGAAATTCGGGTACATCTTCAAGGCAAAGTACACAAAACAGCCTGGGAAGATGCCCTTGGTGTATTTGACCACCTCAAAATGGCCAATACCCAGGATCGGAATGGGGTACTGATTTTTATCATACCTAAAGATCATCAGCTGGTCATTATTGGCGACAAAGGAATTCACGACCAGGTGATGAACGGTTTTTGGGTCAACGTCCGGGACGAAATGTTGAAGCATTTCCGCAATAAGGATTTCGCCGAAGGCCTGTGTACAGGTGTGCGCCTCATTGGTGCCAAACTCCAAAAATATTTCCCTGCTCAAGCCGGAGACGAAGAGAATCCGAACGAACTTCCTGATGATATTTCCTACGACATGTAGGCTCTTTTTCTTAAATCATTTGTGATGAAAATGAAATCCCTGCTGTTGTTGTTGAGTTCACTGTGGCTACTG
>JAAFHQ010000166.1 GCA_013298445.1 Chitinophagales bacterium
AACCATTGTAACGGCTACCACATAGCCCAACATAGGGTAGTTTTCCAAATGGCCATCAGCAGCCTGGTGTACAATCATGCCCGCAATACCCGAGGCAAAGCCACCCGAAATTTGAGAAACTGAAGCATTGATGCCCATAAATGCGCCCCGATCAGCAGGTGCAGGGATTGCACTTACCAATGCAGTCGACGAAATCATCCGCGAAGTGATACCGATGAACATGATTACACTCATCAAAATGATGATCCAAAGGGGTGTTACACCAAAATTGCAATACACTACTACAATAATAATGGTAAGGATTGAACCTCCTGTAAATACCTTGATGCTTCCCACACTGTCACTCAAACGCCCCAACAAAGGGCCGGCAATCATGGAACAAATGCCCGTTACCAAATAAATAATGGGCAACTGATCAAAAGTAACCCCTAGGTTATTGATGGAAAAAGCACTACCAAAGGGCATGAGCATAAAACCACCAGTGGCCAACAAAATGGTACCCGCAAAACCTTGCAGGTAACGGGGTTTGGAAACCGTTTCCCAAAGATGACTAAAGGCCGAATTGTCTTTTTGCAAAGCAAGGTGTGCATTGATCGGTTTCAATTTGAGCACAATCACCACAAACATAGGTACACAAATGGCCACAATGAGCAGAAAGGGAGCATGCCAATCGAATAAATTGGCAAAATACAGGCTGATGGGCAGGCCCAAAACCTGACTTACCGCAAAAGCCATTTGTACAAAACCCATCACTCGCCCCCGCATTTCAAGCGCGAACAAGTCGGTGATGATGGCAAAAACAATCGAGCCAATTACCCCTCCGAAAATCCCCGTTACGATCCGTGCCATTAATAGGAGAAAATAAGTGGGGGCGATCCCGCAAAGCAGGGTACCTACAATAAAGCCGGCATAAAAAAACAGCAACAACTTTTTGCGGTCGAAACGATCAGCAAAACCAGCAGCCAGGATGCCGGAAGCTCCAGCACTAAAAGCATAGGCAGAAACAACCAGGCCAAATTGGGTGGTAGTAATGTCCAACTCTTCCAACAATTGTGCACCCAAAGGGGACAACACCATAAAATCAAGGATGATGGAAAATTGCAGGAGCGATAAAATGGCGATTACAAACCATTGATAAGGCGTGAATTTTAACAATGCAGATGACATAGTAAATAGGGTGCCGAAGCAAATGGGGCGTTGGATTGAAGTAAACCAAGGCCTAGGTGGTTAATCGGGTAATTCCTCAATGAAGAAACCCATGGATTGAACAGCGTGGATGATTTCTGACCAGTTGTTTTTGTTGCTTACTGTGCGCAAAATACGGTCGCAATCACTGAGGTCCACAGTGGCACGGGTGACCAAACCATCTATTTTGAGCTGGTTACAAACGCGATTTGCTTCCGGGCGTTTGCTGATGTTCGTTTTAAAGACGCCAATCTTGGGTGGTGTTGGCGTTTGGGAAGCGGAACTCTTTGGGAAGGTGACGGGTTTTTTTGCAAGCAGATACATCGAAGCCGAATTAATTGCAACAAATATAGGACGGGTTCGCGGGAAATACAAATATTTCGATGTATTTTTGATGAAATTGTGACGAAACCGATATATTTGCAACATGAATAAAACAGTGCAATTAGTAAATGAATGGGGTGCTTTTGAAGCAGCACATCCGCAAGCTGAGATAGAGGAGTTTTGTCGGTACTACCTCACCATGCAAAGGTCCAAGCTGGATCTTGGCGAAAATTTTGCTGGTAAAGGAACTCCACCTATGCCTGCTGCCTATCTAATGAAACTCATTGGGTACATCGCTCGTTTGTTCGAAGTTTACATCACCAGAGCATTGTCCGATTTGCCATCCATCAAACAAGCCGAGGATTTTTTTTCCCTGAACATCATCTACCATTCTGGGGAATGCCGCAAAACAGAAGTGGTTCAGCAACAGCTCATGGGGATTTCAACTGGAATTGATACCCTCAATCGCTTGTTGTCCAACGAACTCATCGAAGAAAGAACCGATCCCAGTGACAAAAGAGCTCGTTTGGTCAAAGCCACTGAAAAAGGAATTGAAGTTTTACACGAGTGTTATCGTCGCGCCGGGGTAGTCAACAACTTAATCTTTCACGACCTAAGTGTGGATGACATCAAGTTGTGTATTCAATTGCTGCGTGGGGTAGAAGCTAAACATTCGGCATTAGCGATTGACTTGCGGGAACTGCCGATTGTAGAAATGTATGAAAAAGTACTGGGGCACAAACCAGAAACAGTAGATAAGCACCAGTAAGTGAATTTTAGTTCCACCTACTGGTACTTTTTTTAAAAAATTTAAACTTTCACTTCCAGCATTTCTTTCATTGCACCCAGCAAGTACTGCCAGTTTTGCTCACTGTGTTCCATCACTTCAGCTGAGCGGATGTTGTCCTGCTCAATGGTAATCAAAGTACCTTGCTCAATTGGCTCAAAAGTATAGGTGATGGCTTGGTAGTTCTCGGGCAAGTCGGGCAGTTCGGCTGCGGCAAAACTGCTCCAGTAATTGTACTTGATCACATGGGGTGGATCAAATTGCAATACGGTACCATGGTCTTCAAAGGTCTGCTCTTCCCATTCGCCGCGATAAATGATCGGGGTACCAACTTGCCAGGTGGTGACCAACTCTGAGTCCCAAAAGAGCTTTTTTACGGATTCGGGTTCACTGAGTGCCGCAAAAACTTTTTCAATAGGTGCAGCAATTTCCATACTGGTTTTAAGCACAAATGGATACTTCATCTGGATGATTTTTTTGACAAAGTTAAGTGCATCTACTGACAACCCTATGGCAGTCGCTCAATACCTTTTTTAAATTTACCATTTATAGACATCTACGTGGTATTCACTGAGCGCAATGTGGTCGGATTTGCGGAAAGGATCGGTGGTGGAAACCAGTTTTTGAATGCGTGATACCCGAAAATCCCGGTATTCTTCCCGCTTCCAACACCAGCCAATTAAGTGCCAGTTGAGGGAGTAAAAAATGAGTCCAATGGGTTCAACCTCCCGGTAACTGGCCTCTTGAGACGCATTTTCGTATTGCAGACGCAGGATGTTTTTGGAAACAATGGCAGTTTGAATTTTTGCCAAATAATCGTAATCATTTTCAAGGCAACTTGGGCGCAGTGCCTGCACACTCTCGTGCATCTGTTCCATTTTGTCCTTTTGGGTGCTTTTGAGCACCGCTTTGACCTTGTTGAGGGCGGCAGCATAGTGGCGACGGATACCCTGATCGGCAAAGCGCATCACCAAGGGCTCCATCAAGGATAAAGCATTGGCTTCTTCATTGCTGAAAATGACGGGGGGCAAAAAATACCCCTGCATCACAAAATACCCCTGACCGGGCTCAAACCCAACTGGAATCCCGATCTCATCCAAAGCTCGAATGTCGCGATACACGGTGCGTACACTGATTTCGAACCGTTGAGCGATGGCTTCGGCGCTGAGGTGTTTTTTGGATTGTAGGGCGGTGACAATGCCCATGAGCCGATCTACCCGATTCATGTCAACAGAATTTGAGGTAAAAATACCATGAAAATGCCAGTGAAGAAAACTAAAAGTTGAAAAATCATTGAATTTGCTCAAAATCATTTTGGTAAAAAATCTTTCCATCCAATCCCTTTAACTCTACCTGATCTACCTCGCATAAACCATTGGAAATAAAACCAATCCCCGTAATTTTCCCCGCTGATTTTGAATAAGAACAAGTATATACTTTTTTGTCGCCGTAATAAATCGTTACCACCCGATTCCGGACTTTAATTTTTACCTCCATCCACTCAGTAACATTTGCCCCTAATGCCGACAAGTCAGTCGTTTTGCCATCCAAAATCAAATCGCCAAACTGCAATTTGCTTTCGCTGGTACAGCCTCTTGGCATGCTGATGAAATACATGAAGTTTTTTTGGCAAAAAACCTCCAGCATCAAATAGGGGCAGGGATTTTTTTTGAGTTCCTGAACGCGCACCCGGGTTCTGAAGATATAATTGTCACTGGGTACAGGCCACTTGGGAGGGAAATAAGTGTAGATGTAGTTGTTTTCCGCCCTCGAGTTGATTTTATGCTCGGTTAAATCCTGCGCTTCGAGGCCCAATTTTCCATCCTGCATGTACTGCTCCGTGCGGATGTAGTTGGCGGTACCCCGTGGGAGACGTCGTTTGGCATAAAAAAACCAATCTTCGGTGGGAATACTCACGTCCAGTGTTTTGATGATCACATTATTGGCCATCAGCTTGGCCGTATGGTAGCCGGGTTCATAATAAATATCGGTCAAGGTGTATTGTTTTTTGTAAACCCGTACCCGGCGGCTTGCATCCCAGGATTGTTGAATGAAAAAACTGTCGGCATCGATACCGTCTACATTGTAACTAAAAACAACGGAGTTGGGAATATCATTGGCAGTCACTTTTTTGACTGAAAATTGGGCTTCTTCAAAGCTGTTACCCGTATCTTTTAAACTGGAGCGACTGGTGATGAACAAAACCAAAAGTAAACTGAGGATAGAAGAATAAAGTAGTGTTTTGGGCAAGCTACGCTGAAACATGAACTTCCGCCGTGGGCTATGGGTATCTGCAATGGGGATTGTTGATTTGACAGCCGATCGATAATCCTGCCAGTGCTGATACCCCAAATACCTGGAAATGGCATTCAACGTAGCCACCTGGGGGAGCCTTGCAAAATCACCTTTGAGCAAACGTTTGAGGGTAGAAATGCTGATGAGGATGCCAGTTTTTGCTTCAATCGACTGGCTTACATTTTCATAATCCCGTTGGGCCAGGCTATGGGGCTCCGCATAACCATTGCGGAGGAAAATCTCATTAAGACACGTTTTGACCAGCTCTTGTTCACTCATGGTGCGGTATTGAAGGGTGGTGCAGGCATTTTGAACGGGTTTTGACGCACTTTGCTCGCTTTTTGGTGCTGCCTCCGGGATAGACAAATTTAGTTTTGTCCAGGGATAATGTCAAACCCTTCTCATCCTTAAAACACAATGACGATGAACAAATTTTGGAAAACCCTACTCAGCACTGCCTTATTGGTAGGCACCACCGATATCCTTGCTGCTACCCTAATGTCCTGGGCGCGTTCGGGCAATTTCCCTTTTAAAATGTTTCACTACATTGCAGGAGGCGCCCTCGGATTGGAGCGCAGCATGAAGGGTAGTTGGGGAACTGCTTTATTGGGGCTGTCTTTTCACTATTTTATTGCCTTTTTCTTTACCCTGTTGTTCTTCCTGGCTTTTCCCCGTTTGAGTTTTTTGCGAGGAAATGCTTACTTGACTGGTTTTTTGTACGGTGTTTTTGTGGGGGCGTGTATGACCTTCATTGTATTGCCTTTGACCGCTTTACCTCCCAATCCTTTTAAACTACTCAATGCCTTGCAAGGCTGGGCGGTATTGGGTTTAGTTCTGGGGATTCCGATTGCCCTGATGGCCAAACGGTATTATTTAAGCAAGTTGGCAGAATAATTTAGGCTAAAAAAACATCCCGAATTTTGACTTCCATCAAAATTCGGGATGTGATAAATAAAGGGAAACGGATAACAGTCGGGTGATTTTTAATTGAGCAGTTCCTTACCAAAACGAGATTCGATGATGCTCTTCAGTTTTTGACGAGCACGGGCCAAACGACTTTTGATGTTGGATTCAGAAAGACCAGTAAGTTGGCAAATTTCTTCAATGGAGCGCTCGTGGAAGTAAAACAGGTGCAATACTTCGCTGTCACTTTCGGGTAATTGTTCGATGGCCTGGCGCAACCAGAAGGAAGTTTCTTGCTTTTCCATGTGGTGGGCACCTTCGGCACGAATGCCAATTTGAATACCATCGTTGATTTCTCCACTTTCGGTTAGTCCTTTGCGGTACTGCTTGCTGCGCAAGCGGTTGAGCGAAACAGAAGCAGCAATTTTGCAGAGCCAGGAACTGAGTTTGGCGTCGCCACGAAACTCGGGCAATGCCTGGAAGGCCCGCAAAAAAGTGTCTTGAAATACTTCTTCAGCGTCATCGTGCGTCTGGATGTAGCGGCCAATGGTCGCTCTAACCAGTTTCTGGTGTTTGCCAATCAATTGGGCGTAAGCTTTCTGATCTCCGCGGATCGATTGTTGAATCAACGCGGCATCAGTAATCAGGGTGGTGTGGGTTTTGGATGTAAAGCTTGAAAAAACGGTTGTCATGAGTCGGGTGTTTAAATAAGATCCTTCAAAGTTGTTGGGGCAACCCTACGTGGTTGCCCTTCTATGGGTTTTTCCGATTTGGGCAACCACAGAGGGTTGCCCTTACGGCGATTTCATGATTCAAATTTACTGGGAGTTAGTATGACGGTAAATCCAGGTTTCACGGTTGGCGGTTTTGGGTTTATATTTGGCGGTTTTTCAAAAAAAAATGCCATCATTTGCGATAAATGACAGCATGATTTGGCAATAATTGCACCTAAGTGCAAGATTTTAACTAAATTTTTGCAATTTTCTCCAAAAACTCTGCTTTTTTCTGCTTGGAAACCGGCACGGAATGGCCATTGCGGGTGATGATCTCGCCCCCTTCTCCGCGGATGTACTTTTTGATGTGATTGAGGTTGATCAGGTAGGAGTGATGTACGCGGAGGAAGCCACAGGGAACCAGCATTTCCCCTACATCCTTGAGGGGTTTGGACAACATGATGGTTTCGTTGTGGATGAAAAAAATCTTGGTGTAACTGCCTTCACTTTGGCAATGTACAATATCGGCAACTTCTACAAAAGTCAAACCTTCTGAGGTAGAAAGGGCAATGGTTTTGGGGGCTTGCTCTGGTGCCTTGTTCAGGTTTTCCATTACTTCAAACTGTCGCCAATCCGGTTTACCCGTTTTATCCTTGGCTTTTTGGACGGCTGCCACCAATTCCTCGGCATCAATGGGTTTAAGCAGGTAGTCGAGGGCACTTAGCTTAATGGCTTGGAGGGCATATTGATTATAGGCAGTGGTGAAAATGACCTGAAACTGCAAAGGGCGGCATTGTTGCAGCAGATCGAGGCCATTGAGGTAAGGCATTTCAATGTCCAAAAAAATCACATCTGGTGCTGCCTCCTTGCGCAAATGCTCCAGGGCTTTGCGAGAATCGTTGAACTCAGCAATCACTTCTACTTCCGGGCAATGTTTATTCAGGAGGGACGATAATACTTCGGTGCAGTATAGTTCATCGTCGATGAGGATTGCTTTCATAGTTGAGGAAAGTTGAGGAAGGTTGAGGAAGGTTGAGGAAGGTTGAGGGAGGTTGAGGCTACCGCAGCGGCTTAAACAAGATCGCGTCTAAGCCATTGCGGCAGCCCTAAACCTTCTCAACCATCTCAACCTTCCTCAACCAGTTTTAATTAAAATCTTTATTCCAAAGGCAGCGTCAGCCGCACCTTGGTGCCTGCTGCTTTACCTTCGGGTGTTACCAAATCTTCAATTAAAATCGAAGCTTCGGTTTGATAAATCTGGTTGATCATCTGGATGCGCTCAGCTGTTACTTCCATGCCATGCGACTTCTGGGTGGTGGCAGATTTACTTTTGAAAGCTCGTGCAGCCGCACGACCAACCCCATTGTCCTCTACTTCTACCACCAGTGCATTGTCTTCCTGAAACACCCTTACCGCCAAGTGGCATTCTTCCCCAGGTTTAGCTTCTTTGTGCATCAGTCCATGCCAAATGGCATTTTCCACGTAAGGTTGAATGATCATCGGTGGAATTTCCAAACAAGTGGGGTCGATGGCTGGCGAAACTTGAACATGGTAAGTAAATCGATTGACAAAACGCATGGATTCCAGCTCCATGTACAAACGCAGTGCTTCCAATTCATCGCGCAGGGTAACCAGGTTAGAGCGGGAATTATCGAGCACCAAACGGATCAAACGGCTGAACTTGGTCAAATAAGCTGAAGCCGCATCCGGTTCATTGCGCTGAATGAAACGATTGATTGAGTTAAGGCAATTGAATAAAAAATGGGGGTTCATCTGTGAGCGCAGGGCGGCCATTTCCACCTCGGCCAGTCTTTTGTTGAATTCTGCTTTCATACGTTCTTCTTTCCGGATCTGCCAGGTACGCAAGCGGTAGGCAGCATAAATGAGGCCTCCAATAGCCAGGTTGATTAGGGCTATAAACCAGGGGGTGCGCCAAAAAGGAGGTTTGATTACAATGTCCAAAGTCGTAATGTGTTTGCTCCAGATGCCGTCGCTATTCCTTGCTTTTAGACAAAATTTGTATTTGCCGGGTGGCAGGTTGGAGAAGGTAGCAACCTTATTTTGTAAGGGCTCAGACCAGGTTTTATCCAGGTTTTCCAGGTAATAACTGAAGTAGATGTTTTCAGGAAGGGTGTAACTGGGTGCAGCAAAGGTGATGCTAAAAATGTTTTGATTGGGTTTGAGGACAATTCCTTCCTGCCAGTTGCCAATCTGCCCTGCCTCTTTCCATGTTCTGCCTTCCAACCTGAAATCAGTGATGATGGGGCTTAAAGCTGGAACTTTTCGCAATACAGAGTCAGGATGAAAATAAATAAAGCCCCGTTTGGTACCTGAACACATGACACCGTTGGGCAGCAAGGAAAAAACATCCAAGGTAGCGTCCAGTTTCAACCCATGCCTTTCATCAAAATTGCGGACTTCCAAGGTCCGTGGATCCACCATCGAAATGCCACTGGCGGTTGCTAACCAAAGCCGCCCTTGCTGGTCTTTTCCCAGACCTTCAATTTGGGAATTGGCCAGGCCGTTTGTTTCAGTTAGGACAATTGGGGCGCCTTGAGGATTGATTGCGGCCAGCCCCTGGCGGGTAGAAACCCATATTTTACCTTCAAAATCAGATTCAATTCCCGTTGCATCCTTGACACTGAAGGAAGATCCGTTTTTGAGTTTTAGTTCAAGCGTCCGTTTTGCCTTCCGGGTCTTGATGTCGTAATCAAACACGCCATTGCCTGCGGTACACATCCAAATGTGCCGCAGCGTGTGGTCGGTACAGAGCAGATAGGCAAGGTTGGGATCATCCCTAAAGTGTTCACCCTCCAGGAAGCTCAATAGATTGGTTTTGCGATCGTAAAACAACGGCCCAACACCCCACTTGGCCAACCAGATGTTGCCATCGGCATCCTCTTCCATATCTGGTACTACGGACTCCAGCCACACTCCCTTGGGTGGGGGGGCACTGCGTGCCGGAGTGAACCGCCGGTTCACAAAATCAGCTTCATAGAGGGTGCCATTGGCGGTAATCCAGGTTTTACCTTTGCTGTCGCGTAAAATTTTGCAAGTACCGCCCAGCCTTTTGGGCAATTTTGTAGTGATGTCTTCCGAAGTTTTTTTGACTGGATCATAAGCATAAACCCCACCACAATAAAAAGAGGAGGCGTAATATTTCTGGTCCTTTGGTTCAAAAAACACGTCAAATACGGAGTTGTCATAATCAAATACCGGGTGTGCTTCTACAAAGGCATGTTTAAAACCTTGTAAGCGGGGATCTAGCTTGACTAGCCCCGCCGTAGTCCCGATCCACAAAATACCGTCCCGATCTGTATAAGCACAAAGGGTTGTCCCCGTAGGAAAGGAGTAGGGGTCGTCGGGGATGTGTTTGACCAAGTAAGG
>JAAFHQ010000167.1 GCA_013298445.1 Chitinophagales bacterium
CAGATGCAGGCCGGGTTAACGGGTTACCATACTCTACGGATTTACAACCCGGGCACACAAGTCACCAAACACGATCCAGAGGGCGTTTTTATCAAAAAATGGGTGCCCGAACTCCAGCATATCCCCGCAATGCACCTTGCCGAGCCCTGGAAAATGACGGCGATGGAACAAAGTTTTTATCAATGTAAAATTGGTCAGGATTACCCAGCACCCCTGGTTGATTTCGAATCAGTTATTGCAATCAACAAAGACCGCTACTGGCAATTGCGGCAGAGTGCAGCAGCCAAAAAGGCGCTACCAAAGTTGTTGGAACAATTTTGTGTTCCCAAGGATATTGTAAAGTACCAGCAGGAAACGAATACTTACGTGCAGGAATAATTTACAACTTCCTCAGCGCCTGTTCAAAATCCGCCACCAAATCCCCAATAAATTCAATTCCTACCGAAACACGCAGCAAATTATCCGGGCTCCTTGGAGCAGCCCCTTCGGCGGTACGGCGGTGTTCGATCAAACTCTCTACCCCGCCCAAACTGGTGGCATGGGCAAATATTTGCAGGTGCTCAGCCAATTGAATGGCCTTTTCCTTTCCTCCTTTTACTTCAATGGACAACATGCCACCAAAACCGTGCTGCATTTGTGCCTTGGCTACTTCATGATTGGGGTGAGACGGCAAGCCAGGGTAATACACCCGCTCGATGTCCGGTTTTCCGTGTAAAAACTGCGCCAAAACCTGTGCGTTGCTCGCGTGTACAGGCATGCGCAAGGGGAAAGTAGCCAAACTGCGGTTCAGCAACCAGCAGTCGAATGGTGAAGGTACTCCCCCACCCGCGCTTTGAATCGAGCGCAAGCGGGTGCCTAAGGTGCCTTTTTCTTTTAAAATCAAGGCTCCGCCCAAAATATCGGAATGCCCCCCAAAATACTTGGTGGTGGAATGCATGACTAGATCACAGCCCAACTCAAATGGACGTTGAAAAAAGGGCGTTGCCCAGGTATTGTCGCAGGCTACGGTGATGCCCTTTTCAGCTCCCAGTTTGGCAATGGCCTGAATGTCGAATATTTTGAGTTTTGGATTGGTCGGCGTTTCGATCCAGATCAACCTGGTTTCCGGGCGAATGGCATCGGCTACATTGCTTACCGCACTCATGTCCACCTCTTCAGCGTTGATTTGCCAGCCCTGGTAGACTTGTGACAAAAGGCTACGAATGCCGTGGTAACAATCATCCGGGATCAGCACGTGTGCACCCGGCTCCAAAATGGCCTGAAACGCCGCATAAGCTGCCGCCTGACCGGAGGCAAAGGCAATGGCCTCAGCGCCACCTTCCAGAATGGCCAACTTGGTTTCGAGGCTGATCCGGTTGGGGTTCTCGCTACGGGTATAGATGTGCTCACGCGGCACTCCGTTTTCCCGCTCAAAGGTGGTACTCAGGATGATCGGCTGGCTCACCGAGCCGAATTCCTTTTCGATGGTATAGCCTGCGTGAACGGCTTGGGTATTCAGGTGTAATGGGTCCATTAGATTATTTTGAAGTTGAGGAAGGTTGAGGAAGGTTTAGAAGGTTTAGGCTACCGCAGCGTTTTTGACAAGGTAGTTGTCCCAGTCGCTGCGGTAGCCTAAACCTTCTAAACCTTCCTAAACCTCCCTCAACCCTTTACCATGCTATCCACAATCAATTCCGCCAAATCATACACCATCACATCGTCCTGCTTGTCTTTGGCTTTGACGCCGTCTTGCATCATAGTCAGGCAGAAAGGGCAATTGGCGGCGATTACTGTAGCACCTGTTCCCAAGGCTTCCTCGGCCCGTTCCAAGTTGATGCGTTTATCGCCGGGTTCATCTTCTTTGAACATCTGGGCTCCACCCGCTCCGCAGCACAAACCATTGGTTTTGCAGCGTTTCATTTCCACCAGTTGAGCATCTAGAGAAGCCAAAACACTACGGGGCGCTTCGTATACTCCATTCACCCTCCCCAAATAGCAAGAGTCGTGGTAGGTGATTTTTTTACCCTTAAAGGTCCCTCCTTCCTGCATTTTGATCCGACCCGTGTTGATCAGTTCCTGCAGGAGTTGGCTGTGGTGCACCACTTCGTAGTTGCCGCCCAAAGCCGGGTATTCGTTCTTCAAAGTGTTGAAACAGTGGGGACAAGCCGTCACTATTTTTTTGACATTGTAGCCATTCAGGGTTTGTACGTTTTGCAGGGCCAGCATCTGGAATACGAACTCGTTGCCCGCTCGCCGGGCCGGATCACCCGTACACATTTCCTCATTGCCTAAGATGGCGAAGGGCATCCCAACGGCGTCCAAAATCTGGCAAAAAGCCTTGGTTACCTTTTGCGCCCGGGCATCAAAACTCCCCGCACAACCTACCCAAAACAATATTTCCGGCTCGCGGCCTTCGGCGGCCATTTCGGCCATAGTGTAAACCTTCATAATGATGAATTATGAATGATAAATGATGAATCCCGCGTGGGTATTCATCATTCATCATTCATCATTTATAATTCACTTTTCCACGCTTCCCGTTCAACCGACATCGCCCATACCGCTCCATTGTTTTCCATGCTGTTGAACATGGGCAGCCATTCAGAAGGGCCTTCGGAAAGGCTGAGTATTTCGTAGCGGCGCAGTTTCAGGATGGGCTCCAGCGGCGAAATCAATACTGGGCAAGCTTCCACACAGGCATTACAAGTGGTGCAGGCGTGGATTTCTTCCCGGCTGATGTAGTCGAAAAGACTGCGGCCATCGTCAAAGTTAGCGGCGCCGAGCGCTTGTGATTTGTCTTTGGCGTATTGTACATCTTTGCTGTCGAGCTTTTTGCCGATTTCATCTGCGCGGTCGCGGATGTCCATCACGATTTTGCGCGGTGACAACTTTTTACCCGTCAGATTGGCCGGACAAACGGAGGTACAACGTCCACATTCAGTACAACTATACGCATCCAGGACATTTTTCCAGGAAAGAGAAAAAATATCGTTGGCTCCAAATTCGAGGTTGTCCATGTTGACTTCAGCACCAGCGTTTTCGACTGGCAAACCCAACATATTTTTCACCTCGTTCATCACCTCGGGCATGTTGTCCATTTCGCCCCGTGGTTGCAAACGAGCAAAGTAGGTATTGGGAAAAGCCAAGATGACGTGCAAGTGTTTGGAAATAGGCAGGTAATTCAAAAAGGCAAATACCACCAGGATATGCCCCCACCAGCCGATACGCTCCAGCAAATGCAGGGTACCATCACCCGTACCATCCAGAATTGGCGACAAAAACTGGCTCACTACAAATCCGTATTCATTCTGATGCCGCGCCATATCCGCGCTGTTCATCAGGAAAATAAAGAAGATCAGGGCCAATTCCAGAAAAAGGATGTAGTTGGCGTCTTTAAAAGGCCAGCCTTTCATCTCGGGTTTGTGAAAACGGGCTAGACGCAGAATATTCCGGCGGGCCAAAAAGGCGATCGTGGCTACCAAGGCCAAAACCGACAAAATTTCAATAAAACTGATCACAAAGGTGTAAAAACCACCCAATGGAGGCCAAAACACCCGATGTTGCCCAGTAATGCCATCCACAAAAATTTCGATCAACTCAACCTGCGTAATCACAAAAGCCACATAAATAAAGAGGTGCAACACCGCAGGAATCATACGGCTGAACATCTTTTTTTGGCCAAGGGCTACCAGCAACACATTCCGCCAGCGTTCGGCGGTGTCGCCACTGATGGATTCGTCTTTACCCAGCTTGATGTTCCGGCGAATTTTGAGGAACTGCAAGGCAGCATACCCCAAGGAGGCTCCGGCGATCAACACAAAAAGGACTTGTTGTATCATCGATGTATGTTCTGTTGGCTCAAAATTAGCGAATTTTCGCTAAAATACAATCCTGACATTTTTTTCCAAAATTCCCGACAGGATAAATTAATTTTGGTGCAAAATAGGAACTGTAAGTGCTCAATCATAATTAGCGGGCACTTATTAAACATTTCTGCATGAAAATTCTGGAGCACAAGCAGATTGAGCAAAAGGTAAGCCGATTGGCCATCGAAATCCTGGAGCACAACATTGAGGAAGAAGGACTTATTCTGGCGGGCATCAACAACCGGGGGATGGCCCTGGCGCGGATGCTGGCAGAACGCATCCAGAAAATCAGCAAATTGCCGATTCTACTCACCAATATTCGCCTCAATCCGGCCGCGCCATTGGAAAAACCGGTGGAGATCGATTTGCCGATTGCTGAGCTTACCGGTAAGTCCATTATTGTTGTAGACGATGTCGCCAACTCTGGACGCACTTTATTGTATGCCTGCAAGCCCATTCTTGAAACCCTGCCCAAAAAACTGGAAATTGCCGTGTTGGTGGATCGCACCCATAAATTTTTTCCGGTTCAAGCCGATTATGTGGGTCTTTCCCTGGCCACAACGTTAAAGGAAAACATCCTGGTTGAAATCGGTGAGGGAGAAATGGCGGCGTTTCTCGAATAATCGACTTTCTGAACCCTGAGTCTGGTGAAATATCCAGGTTCTATTTTCGTTTTTGACAAAAATTTCCATGAATATGTACTTCAAGAACATTTTGATCACCCTGGCTTTCCTGGCCTTTACCGGGCTGAGTTTTGCCCAATCCAGTGCGATTACCTTAAAAGCAGAGAAAAAAACGGCTGCGCCTGGCAGCAAGGTTTGTGTCAACATCAGCGTGGATAATTTCAGCAAAATGTTGGCTACACAGTATTCACTGAAATGGGATCCCAAAGTGCTGGAATACGCCGGAGTCCAAGGCTTTAAATTGCCTTACCTGACCAAGGACAATTTTGGCACTGTGGGCATCAAAAAAGGTTTCCTGACCGTAGTATGGATTGAAAACAACCTCAAAGGTGCGGACCTGGCCAATGGCGCGGTGATGTACCAGGTTTGTTTCACTGTCAAAGGTAAAGCAGGCAGCAGCAGTAGCATTACTTTTTCTCCTACCCCTACTCCATTTGAGGCGGTCAACAGCAAGGAGCAGTTGGCGAAAGTTTCGGTAGTCAATGGCTCAGTGAGTGTGAAGTAGTGAAGAGTTAGCTTCTAAAAGCGAATGAACGACACAAAGAAATGAGTATAAAAGTGGTCTTTATTTTTTTTAAAGATCACTAAAGCGACATATTTTCACAAAGAACCCAAAGGCAGCACAAAGGACACAAAGTTAGACGTTGACGGTCTTTGTGTCCTTTGTGACCTCTTTGTGTTCTTTGTGAAAATATGTCGCTTTGGCCTTTTACATTGCGAAACTGCCACCCTTAAACCTCCGAGACCTTTCCGACTCAAACGAAAAACACAGCACCATGTCATCCTTTGCGCCACTTCATGTACAAGTTGAAAACAGTTTTCAGCATCATTTTTCGCGGAAGCCCCTCGTAGTCAGTTCCCCTGGCCGGGTCAACCTCATTGGTGAACACACCGATTACAACGATGGATTTGTATTGCCTGCCGCAGTAGACAAGGCTGCGTACATCGCCTTGGCGCCGAGTGGAAGTACCAAGGGCAAATGGATTTCGCTGGATTTCCCAGAAGTTGTGACCATTGACTTCCAAAACATCAGCACCAACTCTGTGCGTTGGGCCAATTACATCCTGGGCGTTGTGGACCAGGCGCAAAAACTGGGCAAACCCATTCCTGCTTTTGATTGTGTGGTAGCGGGTGATGTGCCGATGGGCTCGGGGATGTCTTCTTCCGCAGCCCTGGAATCAGCGGTGATTTTCGCCTTGAATGAATTGTATGACCTGGGTTTGAGCCGCTGGGAAATGGCACTTTTGGCGCAACGCTCCGAGAATGAGTTCATCGGCGTGAAATGTGGCATCATGGATATGTTTGCCAGTTTGCACGGCAAAGTCAATCAGGTCATTCGCCTGGACTGCCGCGATTTGAGTTTTGAATACTTCCCCATTGAATTGGGTGCCTATAAAATTGTGCTGTTTGACACCGGGGTCAAACACTCCTTGGCCGATTCGGCGTACAACACCCGCCG
This sequence comes from Chitinophagales bacterium, assembly GCA_013298445.1. GTDB lineage: Bacteria > Bacteroidota > Bacteroidia > Chitinophagales > Saprospiraceae > Haliscomenobacter. The sequence continues at coordinate 5,988 of JAAFHQ010000167.1, forward strand.
GTCAGAGTGTGAAACTGGCTTACATTTTTTCCAAAAACACTACAACTCAAATTTCAAAGCGCTGCGCGATGTATCGATCACAATGGTACAGGCCAATCGCAGCCGTTTGCCCAAGGAAGTATACGATCGTTGCCTCTACGTCACCGAAGAAATTCAGCGCACTCTCGCCGCCTGCGAAGACCTGAAAAATGGCGACCTGGCCGCCTTTGGCCTCAAAATGTACGCTACCCACGAGGGTTTACGCCATTTGTACCAGGTGAGTTGCCCTGAACTGGATTTTCTGGTGGATGCCGTACAAGACGAAAGCAGCGTACTCGGCGCGCGGATGATGGGCGGTGGTTTTGGGGGCTGTACGATCAATCTTGTACACGAGGATGCAATCGAAGGTTTGCAAGAACGTTTGGCCAGAGCGTATCAAGAAACGATGGGCCACAAGTTGGGCATGTACATGGTCGTGACTGGCGATGGGGCAAACGTTCAAACTTTAAGCTGATCGATCTTCTTCTGAATGGTTTGTTTATCGGTTTGCGTTTTGGCGATTGCCAAGGCTCTTTCGAGGTGTATTTTGGCTTTTAAGGGATCAATTGACAAGTACAATTCGCCCAGCAAGGTGTAATAAAAATGATTGTTCTCCAGTTTTAATTTTTCTGCTTCCAAAATGGCTACTTCATTTCCTTTTACTTTGGCCAGGGCATAGGTGCGGTTGAGGGCAATGATGGGCGAATATTCCAATACCAACAGGTGGTTGTAGAGTTGTAAAATCTGTTGCCATTTTTCAGGGCTATCCTGCTTGATGGTGTACCAATAGGCAATTTGAGCTTCGAGATGGTATTTTGAAAGGGCATTTCCCTGAGCAGCTTGTTTTAAAAAATAAGCGCCGCGGGCAATCAGTGCTTCATCCCACTGGCTTTCATCTTGCTCATGGTACAAGAGCATTTCTCCTTTTTCGTTGGTTCTGGCTTCAAAACGGGAAGCTTGAAAACACATCAAAGCCATCAGAGCATTGACCTGGGGCTGATTGGTTGGCGGATATTCAATGAGCGAGTAGGTCAGGCGCATGGCCTCCAGACAAAAATCCTTTCGCAAAACACTATCCTGACTTTCCGAATAATAACCTTCACTGAACAGCAAGTACAGGGTCGTCAATACGCTGGCTAATCGCTCCTGAATGGCAGTGGCCCCGGGGATTTCAATGGCCACTTTTTCCTGCCGCAATTTTTCCCTGGCGCGAAACAAGCGTTTGTTGATGGTTTCCTTACTGCTCAAGAAGGCAATCGCAATTTCATCAATGCCAAAACCGCATAAGGTACGTAGAGCCAGGCCAATCTGGGATTCAACCGGAATAGCCGGGTGGCAAATCGCAAACAACATTTGCAATTGACTATCGGTGATGTTTTGGGGAGACAAATCCAATTCAGGGTCTTGGCTCAAGTCCGATTCATTCATCAAGTCAGGCCTAATTTTGCCCTGAAAGAGTTGCTGCCGTTTTAGCTGGTTTTTGGCCTTGTTTTTGGCCACAGTGTACAACCAGGCGCTGGGATTGTCGGGGATGCCGTGATGTGGCCAGGCTTCCAGGGCGAGTACAAAGGTTTCACTGACAATGTCTTCGGCCAGTTCAAGGTGTTCAATGCCTAGAAAACGGGTGAGTACCGCCGTGATTTTGCGGAACTCGGTGCGGAAAAGATGTGGGATTAATTTTTGTTGTTCCATGATTTTTTTTCACCACCTAAGAAACCTGAGACACCTAAGAATCACCTTAGAAGGAACCTGCCTGAGGTGATTCTTAGGTGTCTCAGGTTTCTTAGGTGGTAAAAAATCAATTTACACGAAATCCACTGGCTTAGCCAATCTTCGTACCTCCACGGTATTGCCATCACCCAATAAAACTGGGCTACCTTTGGCAAATTCAACCGCCTCATCCGCAGATTCAGCGCGAACAATAATGAAGCCGCCGATGGTTTCTTTGATGTCACCAAAAGGGCCATTGGTAACTACATTATTGTGCCCTACTACCCTGCTGTCGTCAAAAGCCAAGCCGCTGCCAGTACTAACCAGTTTGTTTTGAGCAGCAATCCCGCCGATCCAGTCCATGGTCATCTGCATCCAAACCTGCATTTGTTCCGGTGAAGCCAATTTCCCGCCATCTTCGTGTCTAAAAATCAGCATAAATTCTTGCATCGTTGTTGAATTGAATGGTTACAAAATTGTTGTATACCAAAGTGACAAACGAGTCGAATGGAATTGGACACAAGATGCTGATTATTTTTTTGTCAGTAATTCTTCCAGCCCCTTAAACGCTTCATTGTTGGCTTTATCGGTATATTTTAGGGTTGAAAGCTGGTAACTTTTGATGGCCGCTTTTTTATTCCCGGCTTGCAATTGGGCTTTGGCCAGGAGGTTGTGGTTCTGATAAAAACTTGGATTGATTTTGGTGTTAAAAGCCAGGATCTCTACCGCTTCTGGTACCCGATTCAGCTCAAGTAGTTTTACGCCCGTTTCACGCAAGCCGTTGCGGTTGGTACTCCAGAGATTGTATAGGTAGTAATTTTGAGGATTCTTAATCCAGGTTTTGTACTGGCGAATGGCGGCTTTGGCTCCTTTCTCCTGGGCGATTTTTAAAAGTGTGACACCGTAATCCGCTTTAGGTTTGTTCAAATCCGGTTTTTTATTCAACACTCCAGCCAGGTACTCGCTGGAAATGGCAACAACTACGGGTTTCCCCGTTAAATTATCGACAGTACTCGCTGAAATAATGCCAATCAAATGGCCATTGGCATCAATCACGGGCGAGCCGCTGGAGCCACCCATATTGGCCTTCGGGTCCCGGTCAATAAAAATGTCCAAGCCATATTTGCGCACCACAATTCCGGGGTAGATTTGAGTCGTACTGTCATTGTAGGGGCAAGAAATGATGAACACTTTTTCGCCTGCCTGGACAGGCGTAAAGCGAGGTTTGAGCGGATACAACTTAGGCGAGCTTTTTTTGACAGAAAAAACGATCCAGTCTCGTTCGGTGATACTGGAGCCAGCGCCTTCAAGCTTTTCATTGGGATCTTCATTCAACAATTGATCCATGGTGGCCAAGTCCTGGGTGTTGCCTTTGGGCCGCATGGTCCATCGTTGCAAGTGGGCATTGATGCTTACTCCTGAAGATTGTTTGTTTTTGGCCACCCATAAAATGTGTTTTGCGGTTGCGGCCAGAGTATCGGTGCCAGTATTGATCAAAAATCCGGTACCTGCGTAACGGAATGAAGGGTCGATGTACCGATCACCGTTTTTGTATTGAACTTCGTTGATGAGGCCGATGGTCGGCCATTGAGTTGGCGGCAAATCAATCCACGATTCCTTGGTTTGGGCGAGGCCAAGTAAAGGAAAAAACAGCCATAAAATGAACAAACGCTGGGTGTACTGAAGAAGCTGCATGTTGACTTTTTTGTGGTCAGTGAATGGGACGAAGGTAGTACAAGCTCTAGGCTGTAGCGGAATTTGAATTGTAAAATGGGGTGTAAAAGTATGTAACACCTGTAATAACTGAGGTGCCCCTTTGGTGCCTTAGGTTTCTTAGGTGGTGAAAGAATCTTTTTTTACCACCTAAGAAACCTA
>JAAFHQ010000169.1 GCA_013298445.1 Chitinophagales bacterium
CTACCAAAGCGACATTTTTATAACCACAGAGAGAAAAAAGAGGGCACAGAGGACACAAAGCGAAGCGCCGTCAACGTCTAACTTTGTGTCCTTTGTGTCCTTGTTTTATTCCTTTGTGGTAAAAAAATGTCGCTTTGGGCATTTGAAAATTCGAGATATTTTAATCCAAATTGATGAAAGCGGCCAGCGTAAAAGACTTAAAAAAGGAACTCCAACAGCGATCCTCCTCCGAGTTGGTCGCTTTGTGTTTGCGCCTGAGCAAGTTCAAAAAAGAGAACAAGGAACTACTCAGCTACTTGCTTTTTGAGGTCGACGATGAAGACGCCTTCATCCGTCGAATCGAAGCGGAGATGTTGGAGCAGTTTTCAGCGATCAACACCAAATCCCAGCTCTTCATCAAAAAAGGCGTAAGCAAAATCCTGCGCGGGCTAAAAATGACGATTCGTTATTCCGGCAGGAAGGAAACGGAAGTAGAACTCTTACTGTTCTTCTGCGCCCAAATGAAAGAAATCCGCCCATCCATCAAGCGGATTACCGTGCTCCAAAACCTTTATGATCGGCAAGTGGACCGGATTCGCAAGGTCATTCCGCTTTTGCACGAAGACTTACAGCACGATTACACCGTGGAGTTGGAGCAGCTCTGATGGCTACTAATATCAGTGAATCATGTAACTCATTTCAGGAATTGTGTAAGGCAGTAGGTACCGGTTGGATGCATCTTTGTATCAGGTAAAAATGCATTTCCGCATCCACCACCGTAAACCTAATACAACCATGAAAACAGCAATAGGAATAACCGATCCCAACCGGCAAGCAGTTGCCAATGAGCTGGCAAAAATTTTGGCAGATGAAACCGTGCTTTACATCAAAACAAAAAATGCCCACTGGAACATTGAAGGGCCAGACTTTTATGACAAGCACAAGTTTTTTGAAAGCCAGTTTGGGCAATTGGACGATTTGATTGATGGTATTGCTGAGCGGATTCGTTCAATCGGGCATTACGCACCAGCTACTTTAAAATCATATTTAGATCTGACTCACCTGAGCGAGCAGACCCGGGAACCCAACAACAGCCAGGGGTTTATCAAGGAACTGTTAGCAGATCACGAAAGCCTGATCATCATTTTGCGCGAGCACATTAAAAGTTTTGCTAGTGAATATCACGACTTGGGCTCTAGCGATTTCATCACCGGGCTCATGGAAAATCATGAAAAAATGGCCTGGTTTTTACGTTCCCATTTAAAAGATTAAAGCTGCGCTAAATTAAAGGGCAAAAATCACCTGGTCATCCCCTGTGGTGTATAAATTTACATCGACTGCTCAAAGACGAGCCCTCAAACAATGATCAGCCCATGCCTACCAACAACTACAATATTGCAGGCCTAAGCAACAATCAGGTACTGGAATCCAGAAAAAAATTTGGGACCAACCAGTTAAACTTCAAAAAAGAAAATGGCTTTTGGGACGCTTTAAAAAGTTTGATTAAAGAGCCCATGCTCATCTTGTTGTTGGTAGCAGCCTCCATTTATTTCATCAGCGGAGATGCGGGGGATGGCTTCTTTATGGTGTTTGCCATTGTGCTGGTCGCGGCGATCTCCTTGTACCAGGATTCCCGCAGCCGCAATGCCCTCGAGAAACTCAAAAACTTCACCCAGGCCAAATGCAAGGTTATTCGAAATGGCAACACCGAAGAAATCAACAGCGAAGATTTGGTGCTGGGAGATAGCCTGATCGTTGAAGAAGGAACCTCGATTGCCGCCGACGGCATCATCGTTCATTCCAACGATTTTTCAGTCAATGAGTCCATCCTCACGGGCGAGTCAATGTCGGTCAGCAAAGACAAAGACAGCGAAGACCACTTTGTGTACAAAGGCACCACCGTGGCCAGCGGTCTGGCCATTGTCACCATCACCGCCATTGGCAATGAAACCAAGTTGGGCAAAATTGGCAAAAGCCTGGAAAGCATTGAGGAGGAAAAGACCCCCTTGGAGTTGCAGATCAACAATTTTGTAAAAAAAATGGTGCTGGCCGGAGCCGTGGTTTTTGTGCTGGTGTGGGTGATCAATTATCTTCAATCCCATCAATTGTTAGACAGTTTATTAAAATCGCTCACCCTGGCCATGAGCATTTTGCCCGAAGAAATTCCGGTGGCCTTCACCACCTTTATGGCTTTGGGGGCCTGGCGTTTGATGAAGTTGGGCATTGTGGTCAAACAGATGAAAACCGTAGAAACCCTGGGCAGCGCCACCGTGATTTGTACCGACAAAACGGGCACCATCACCGAAAACAAGATGAGCCTGGCCAAACTGTTTTTGCTCGGCTCAGAAGACATCAGGGATGCTGAAAACACCACTGATGATGCGGAAAAAGCACTACTCAGGCTAGCCATGTGGGCCAGTGAGCCCATTCCCTTTGACCCCATGGAGATTGCACTGCACGATGCATACGCCAAAACCTATGGCGAGGACGAAAGGCCGCACTACAAAATGATTCACGAGTACCCATTGGATGGCAAGCCTCCCATGATGACCCATTTGTTTGAAGACAAAGCGGGCCATCGCATCATTGCCACCAAAGGCGCCCCCGAAGCCTTGATAAAGGTGAGCAACTTATCAGCCGCAGAAAAAACCCAAATTGAAAATGCCATCGATAGGCTGGCTGTAGATGGTTACCGTCTGTTGGCAGTTGCGGAAGCTGATTTTGCAGGCAATGATTTTCCCGCCACCCAGCAAGAATTCCAATTCAAATTCAAGGGCATGGTGGCATTTTATGATCCACCCAAAAAGAACATCAAAGCAGTACTCAAACGTTTTTACAAAGCTGGCATCACGGTCAAAATTGTCACTGGCGACAATGCCGCTACCACAACCGCCATTGCCAAACAAATTGGTTTCGAGGGCTATGAAAAAAGCATTACAGGTGAAGAGTTGATGCAATTGTCAGATGAAGCCTTGAAGGCCACGGTGCTCGACACCCAGGTTTTTACCAGGATGTTTCCCGAAGCAAAGCTAAAAATCATCGAAGCCCTGAAAGCCCAGCATGAAATCGTAGCCATGACCGGCGACGGCGTAAACGATGGTCCTGCCCTAAAAGCCGCCCACATTGGCATCGCGATGGGCAAAAAAGGGACCGAGATTGCCAAACAAGCTGCTTCGTTGATTTTGGTGAACGATAATTTTTCCAAAATGGTGAATGCGGTCGCCATGGGGCGAAAGATTTACACCAATTTGAAGAAGGCCATCCAGTACATCATCTCCATTCACATCCCCATCATCCTGACGGTGTTTATTCCTCTGGTGTTGGGCTGGGTTTACCCCAATATTTTTACGCCCGTCCATATCATCTTCCTGGAATTGATCATGGGGCCAACCTGTTCGATCATTTATGAAAACGAGCCCATGGAAGCCAATACCATGAAGCAAAAACCCCGGCCCTTTACCACTACTTTTTTCAACTGGAAAGAGCTGACCACCAGCATCATCCAAGGTTTGCTGATCACCGCAGGAACCTTGTTCACTTATCAATATGCCCTGTATCGTGGCTTCCCGGAATCTACCACCCGAACGATGGTTTTCACCGTGCTGGTCGGCGCCAATGTTTTCCTGACCTTGGTCAACCGTTCTTTTTATTATTCCATCCTGACTACCTTAAAATACAAGAACAACCTGGTACCGCTCATCATCGGCGTGACCATTGCCATCACTGCCTTGTTGTTGTATGTGCCACCATTTGCCCGTTTCTTTTTGTTTACACCATTGGATTTGGTTCAAATTGCTACTTGTATTGGCATTGGATTTGTATCCGTGATTTGGTATGAATTGATCAAATGGCGGAAGCGGATAATGGACAAACACCCAGGGGCTGCTCAATGAGGCGCAACAACAAGATGCCAAGCCCAAGATCATTGACTTAGAGCTTGTCTAAATATTTTTGTATTGAATATAGCACGGTTATACAACTAATACTCAAAATCAAGTCAAGGTTATGCGGTGTTTAAAGGGGGTAAACCCGGTCACGTACACCGTTGGGGCATCCATTGCTGGCAAGGCACCCCGCAACTGCACGGCCTGGTGCTCGACCAGCCCAGAAGCAAATTGGATGCTGTCTCCACCCTGGGTATAGCTGCCGCTAGGGGTGCTGAGCAAAAACGCTTTGGGTTTGGAAGCATGGGCTTTTACGCCGCTGAACGCTCCACCAGGGCGGAAGATAAGTTCCAATGAAACGGGCACCCCATCCGTTCCACTCAGGTCAAAGTCGACGGCAATCCCACCATTGGCCTCCGTGATTTTGACCGTATATTCCAGATATTGCACTTCACTCTTTTGGCGGTTGCTGCGGGGCATTTTGTCCAGGTTTCCAGTAGGATCAATTTGATCAACAGGGTAGGGTTGGTAATAGGGTCCTTCCAATTTGCTGCGCAAAACCCAGGCATCGCCTTCCTGCTTGATCTCCGCCGATTGAAATTGCCCTTTGCCAAAAAAAGACGCGGCGATGCGCAAAGCTTGCAATACGGCGTTGCCTTTGTGAAAAGTTAAAAAACCAGCGTTGTTGGACAAAAGGGTGGTATCCCAATTGCCGCGCCGGATGCGCACTACACCTGAATGTGGGAAGGCTTTGGCGTAGCTGTCGGGCAAGGGTTTGCTACTAGGGAGTTCCTGCCAAAAAAAATTGGGATCTTCCAGGTAGGCATCCAGGGAACCGACCATCTTTGGGAAACAGGTTTTTTCAATCAAACGGCACATTGCGGCGTATTCCCCGTTTTTATCCAACAAAGCCAGATAGCGGTACGAGTAATAGTAGTTTTCCAGGGTGCCTATGGTGCCTTTATCTTGCCGATTCGATGCCTCGGTGACCACCTCGCCATTGGGGTGCACGTAGTACATGGTCATGTTGAGGTTTCTTCGCACGGCGTCGAAGATTTCGGGCTTGTTCAAACCTTTGGCGATGGTGATCAAAACCCGGTTGACCAAAGGGGTGTAGCCACCGGTGCTTTTTTCGGTGTACTGCCCATCGGGGTCGAGGTCGATGTGCTCCAGTAGCCATTGCTCCACCCGTTTGATGTAGCGGGGATCGGGCCACAATTCGTTCAATTTGACCAAAGCCGCCGAAACCACCCAGCGGTGATTGGGCGTGTGAATGCCTCCCACGATGAGGGATTCTCCAGCGCGTTGCAAAAAGGTTTTGAGGGTGGTCAAAACGGGTTCAACTCCTTTGGTTTGGGAAGTTTTGAGGAAGACATAAGCCGGAGCCAGTTTTTCCACACTAAAAGCGGTATCGGGAGGCGAGTGAAAGTTGGTGCTCAAGAGGTCGATGGTGCCATCCGTGTGTTGCGCCTGGAGCAAATATTGAGCGGCCAGGCCTACCTTTTTTAACAAATCAGTCGATTGGTAGTATTGCGATTCCGGGTTGGCCAGAGCAATGGCGGCTTTGGCAATAAAATGGCCGCTGGACTGCACATTAGGAATTTCTTCGCTGTCTTTGATGGCCCCGTAGGCCTTTTTGCTTGTATCCACTATTTGTGCTGCAAACAGCCCATCAAAACCCCGGTCATTCAGTTTGATCAGGTCGATGATCCACTGGGGTTTGGCAGGGGCTGAAAAATCAAGCGTTGAAAAACCTTGCAGTGGCAAAGCGCCCAGCGTAGTAGCTCCGATATGGACAAAAGTTCTTCGTTTCATGTTTTGAGCTTTTTTAACCTTTTAAGGGCTTTGAAGTGGCCAAGGCCAGTACCCGGCCTTGTTTGCCCACGGCATTGTAAAAATGATACACGGTATTTTCCCACTTGATCACCCAGGGTTTGTGGGCGTATTGCTGGTCGTAGGGTTCGGAAGGCGCGATCAGGTCGGGGCCGTTCCAGTCGGTCCAATTGATGAGGTCGTAGGAGCAGGCGAAACGTTCAAAAGCGCCGGGTTTCCAGAAGGCACCGAAGTAGAACAGGACGTAAACATCTCCAATCCGGGCAATTTGGGCATCTCCACAAATGCCTTTGTAGCGGGTAATGATGGGTTTGTCGCCCAAGCGTTTCCAACTGAGCAGGTCGTCCGACACGGCCATACCGATGCTTTCGTAGTTGGCGGTGTCGCCCTTGGCGTTGTAGTACATCACAAAGGAGTGACCAGCCAATTTTTGTTTGTCACGGATGATCAGGCTTTTGTAAATGACTTTTTTTTCAAACCAGCGGGCGTCATTGTCTTTGGACTGGAGCACTGGGTGCGGAAGCCGCGTCCATTCTGTGGGTGGACTCAGGGTCTGGCTATGCGCCATCCCTACACCCAACTCACCTGCTTCGTAGCCTTTGGAATTACCGCCCAGGTAGGACATCCAGTATTTGCCCCGAAACTTTTCAACGCCATAGCCTCCAGCCCATTTGGTGTCGACGAGCGCCAGGTAACCCGCTTTTTGGTTGGCATCCCAGGTTTTTTCTGTAAAGGAGAGAATCCGGCCTTTTTCCTGCCAATGGAGTAAATCTTCGCTTTGCGCCAGCCAGGTTTCGTAGCCCTGGCCGTCAAAAACGATGTAGGTCATGTACCAGCGTTTATTCTTGCGGAAAATAGTGGGACTGTCGATCAGTTTGGTGGAATCTCGGTGTTTGAATACGATGCCGTATTTGAAAGGGGTTTGGATTTCCTGGTAGATTTTTTCCATTACTTCTTGCGGCACTGGGGCGGCTACCTTGGTTTGGGCCTCAAGGTTGATGCTGAAAAAGAGCAATAAAATGAGCAGGTTATTTTTCATAGAGCAAGAATTTTTCCTCGGTTCCAACCTATCATCCCTAAGGTGCCCCTTAAGTGTCTTCGGTTTCTTAGGTGGTGAATATTGACCTGCTTCGCAGGTTTTTTTCTTTTTCACCACCTAAGAAACCAAAGACACCTAAGAGGCACCTTAGCGTTTATTTTGCGGTCATTGAAGGTGGCGCTTGCTCGGGCTTACTCGCCCAGGATTTATTGGGTTTTGGGCCAAGTTGCAGCGTCATTTTGCCACCCTTGACCAATGTCTCGTGCAACAACCAGGACTGGTTCAGCGCTTTCCCATTCAGGGTTGCGGACTGGATGTAGTAGTTTTGGGGCCCATTGTTTTTGGCTTCGATGACAAATTTCCCGCCCGGGTAAAATTTGGGATTGAGGTGCAGGGTGATTTTGTTAAAAATGGGGCTACCGATTTCATAAAAAGGCTTCGCCGAAGTGCCACCGTTGACAGAAAAAAGGCCCGTTTTCATCAACACCGCCAGACTGCCCATGAGGCCCTGGTCTTCGTCGCCGCTGTAACCCAATTCAGGTGATAAATCGCTGTATACTTTTTGCACCACCTGCCGCGACCAGTATTGGGTCAGCCAGGGAGCGCCGGAATAGTTGAACAAATAGGCGGTTTGGATGCTGGGCTGGTTGCCGTAGTTGATGTACACCCGGCGGAATTGGTCGAGGGTTTCTTTGTCGTGGGATTTGCCAGATACGAAGTCGTGTTTTTGGGCTTTTTCAAAAGATTCGTTCAATCGCTGGGTAAAAGTTTCCCGGCTACCCATGAGGTTAATCAGCCCTTGCACGTCGTGGGGTACAAACCAGACGTACTGGGCAGCAGTACCTTCTTCCCAGCCGTGATCGTAGGTCAGGATGTCGACAGGTTCGCCCCATTTGCCGTCCAGGGTGCGGTTCCACATCCAACCGATTTCGGGGTTCCAGATGTTTTTGTAGTTCTCCGCCCGCTTCATGAAGAGGTTATAGTCCTCCATTTTGCCCAAAGCTTTGGCCATTTGCGCCAAGCCGTAATCCTGATAGGCATATTCCAGGGTTTGGGTGGAACCATCCTGATGGAATCCATAGCGGGTCTCACTTAAAGGATGGGGCACGTAGCCACGTTCGATGTAGTACTCGATGCCCCCACCTTTGAAGGTATTGTGTTCGTAACCAGCCTTGCTCATCATGCCTCCGGGGAAGTGGTTTTTGCGGAGCCCTTCATAAGCTTTTTCGATGTCAAAACCCCGAATGCCTTTCAGGTAGGCACTGACGATGAAAGGGGTGGTCGCAGCTCCGGTCATCACGTAGGTGTAGTTGCCCCCGGCAGGCCCGCGGGGAATCAGGCCACCATCCTGGTACATCATCACCATGGAGTTCACGAAAGACTCGGTTACTTCGGGGTACATCAGGTGCCAGAGGCTATTGATGGTCCACTGTGCACCCCAGAAGGAGTCGGAGTTGTGGTGGTTGTACTTGGGTTTGCCCTGGGCGTCGAGTGGGATTTGACCAATGCGGCGCTGCGGGCCAGTCATGTCGCAGTATTTCCCGTTTACGTCGTTGATGATGCGGCGGCCAAGTAGGGCATGCCACAGGTCGGTGTAAAAACGGCTGCGTTCTTTTTCAATCCCGCCTTCAATTTCGATGCGGCTCAGCCATTTGTTCCATTCTGTACGGCTATCTTGAACCGTTTTATTGAAGTCCCAGTGGGGCAATTCGGTAGTGAGGTTGAGGCGAGCCTGTTCCTCACTGACGTAAGAAATGGCTACTTTCATTTTGCGGACTTCACCAGCCTGGGTGCTAAAACTGAGGTAAGCTCCGGTACGCGCACCTTCGATGCGGTCGCCAATTTCCTCTAGTTTCCCATTGCGCCAACCTTTAAACGTATCAAAGGGTTTGTCAAAAACAGCAACAAAAAAGACGGTCACGGTTTTGGGGCGGCGAACGGTAGGGCCCATAACGGCATAACCCTCGATTTCTTGATTGCTGACTTTTTTGACAAAGCCCTTTTCCGTATCGGATGGGCCTAAAAAGGTCGAAAAGTCAAAAAGGATATGGCTTTGCTCAGATTTTGGGAAGGTGTATTGGTGAAAACCTACCCGGGTGGTCGAGGTCAGTTCGGCGGTGATGTTGTAGGCATCCAGGACTACTTTGTGGTAGCCTACTTTGATGGTTTCTTTGTCGTGTGAAAATTTGGAACCGTATTGATTGGCGCCCAAATGGCCTTTGAAGCTGCCAGTGGTGGGCAGCACGGGAATGCCGGATAATTGCCAACAGTGGATGTGGCTGAAACATTTGATGCTGTCCAGGTTGTAGCGGTACCCGGCGCCCCAGTCGGCGTTGATCGCGTTGTCGGGGCTCAGGTTGACCATGCCGAAGGGGCGGCTGGCGGAGTTAAAAAAGAACCAACGGGAATTGGCCGCGTCGATGAGGGGGTAGACGAGGTCGACGGGGGCTTTTTGGGTGAAAGCAGAAGAGAGCAAAATCAGCAGGAAAGCGGTGACAGTAAATAATCTTTTCACGGCATTTATTTTAAAGCAGCTTTGCTGCTTGTTTAATTTCTAAGGTGTTCTAAGGTGCCTAAGGTGGTTCAAATAAAACATCTTACCACTTCGTGGTGTATTTTTGAACCACCTTAGGCACCTTAGAACACCTTAGAGATCGTGCGTTTTATTTTAATTTGGAGATCAGAATTCCCGGATTTTAATGCTGCGGAAATGCACCTCATCATGGTGATCCTGCAACAAAATATGACCCGCCGGAGCTTGCGCAAACTTGGGATGCGGCGCGTACTTACTCTTGGCAATCAAGTTGCGGAAAACCTGCGAGTGGCGCTCGT
>JAAFHQ010000017.1 GCA_013298445.1 Chitinophagales bacterium
TTTCCTCAACCATTAGATCAACTCCATAATCGGTAAAAGGAGTTTGAGCACTGAAACCACCATATGAAGCCAGGATGCTAAGGTATTGAACCGATAATGACTCTTTGATTTTTTCAACCATATGGGTAGCTTTTATTCGACCCAAATATAATTATTTTTGTTTTAATTTTTATTTAAAATAATTTTTTGTTTGTTAAGATACTTACTGAAAGCCTCCTATCCATTTTAAATAAGGATCGCGATCATTAAGTGGTAAAAATCTCCGACTTTAAAAGCTCTTTAAAACCACAAAGGCACCAAAACACCAAGCATTGACTTCATCAATCACTTAGCGTCTTAGTGCCTTCGTGGCTAAAAAATTACTTACCCTATCTCACTATAAAGCGCCGTGTAGCTATTTTTCCATCATTCAGTATGCTCAAGAAGTAGGTGCCCGCTGGCAATTGTCCCACTGCAAAGTTTTCAAAATTGACGCTTTGCCCTGGGAAGCTCACCTGGCGTTCCGCCATTTTGCGGCCCAACGCATCACTGATCCAAAGAGAACCTTTGATGGCTTCCTCAGCACGGATGCGTACACTCACTTGATCATCAACTAGGGTCGGGAATACCGTCATTTCACTTAGGCCGGGAGTCAAATCGCGAGTGCCTGTTACTACCCCTCTGGTGAGTGTAACCGAAGCAACCGCACTGGCAGTGGTCAAACTACCATCTGAAGTTCTAACGCGGTGGTAAACGGTGATGGATCCGCCCAAGGGGATTCCAGCCGAGGCCAGCAAGGTATCTACTGCACCGTACGTCAGGGAAATGGAAAGTGCATCCGCTACATTGCGACGGAAAACCACCAATGCAAAAAGTGGATCAGCAGCCAGTTCCCAGGTATAGGCCAGTTTGTTTTTGTCCGTACCTGCTGACCATTTTGGCTCCAACAGAGTAGAAGATTTGCCTTCCAAAGTCAAGGTTCCACCATTGGGCGGAGAGGTGATGCTGCCTGCCTGTGGGAAACGATTGATCTCAGGCAAAATTTGCCCTCTCAATTCGCCACTGCGTGAAAAATCGCTGTGTACGTTGGCATACAAGCCGTTGTCGTACAAAGCCGTCACTTGATCAGCAGTCAAGGTATACTGGTTGTCGGCAGCAAAATAATTGCCCCCGAGGTTATCGGCATCGAGTGTTGGCTTGAGAGGGATGATCACCCCGCCATTTCTACCAGCAGTGTTGGTATGGATGTGTGATCCAACTCCGGCAGCATAAGCTGCTGTTAAACCTGAAAAACGGCCAGTTACGATCAGTGTAGTACCCGATAATTCAAATTTTAAGGCTCCAGCACCAGCAGAGGCCACGGCTTGGACTTCATTTGCGCCCAATAGTGTGGCGGTAAAGTATGAAGTAGCCAAGGGTAAAATCTGACCACGGATTTCACCTCCGCGGAATGCGGCAGTATGAACATTGGCATAATTCAACCGCTTGCGTAAAGAATCAATAAAACCAGCAGTCATGGTAGCGCTATTGTCCGCTGCGGCAAAAAAGCCGGAACGGTTATCAGCAGCAGGAGTAGCCTTCAAAGCTCTGGCGATTGAGCCATTCGAACCTGCCAGCCCACGGTGAATGTGTGCACCACCCGCTACATCCGCTGCAAAGTCAGCACTCAAGCCTGCAAAAGCTCCTGTGAAAGTGCCGTTGGTTCCTGCAATTTCAAGGATACCCATCCCTGTGGCTGTGGTATTCACTGCTGGTTGCTCGCTAGCGCCGGAAAGAGGAGCTACCAGATACATGGTAGCTTCGGGCAGCAATTGGCTGCGCAATTCTCCAGAGCGCTGGGTAGCGGTGTGGATATTCACATACAACTGGCGATTTTTCAATTGGGCGACCTGATCAGCGGTCAGGGTGAAGGTGTTGTCTTTTGCTTCGTAGCGACCACCCAAGCCATTGGCATCAATGGTCGGTTTTAGGTTAAATTGGATACCCCCAGTTGCTCCAGCGTAGCCCAGGTGTACGTGTGAACCACCAGCAACATCGGTTGCCACCGCACTACTCAAGCCTCTGAAAGTACCGGAAATCACCAATTCAGTGCCCAGCAATTCAGCTTTAACGGCACCCACTCCTCTAGAAACTGCTTCAGGCACTTCAAAAATACTGGACAAATAAGCACTGAAGTTGACGGGTTTTTCCGGCAACAATTGGCCACGTATCTCCCCACCCGTATAAGTTGCAGAGTGCACATTGAAATAACAGCCGCGATTAAAGAGGCGTTGTACTTCCACACTTGGGATTTTCAATGCATTCAAACTGGCATTCAGTGCACCCGAGCGCAAATCGGTAGGTGTGAGGGTAACTTCAGTCATAATGCTACCATTTTCACCAGCCAAACCGCGATGGATGTGTGCACCTCCTCTAACGTTTGCAGCGAGGTCACTCTCCAGTCCAGCGTAAGAGCCCGACACAATCACGTTGCCAGTATCCACCACTTCTACAATGACCATACCCGTAGCCAGCGTATTGATCGCTGGCGTTTCATTGCTACCTGAAAGGTGGGCGCGGAATACGGCCCGGGTAGTACTGTTGACAATCTGACCCCGGATTTCACCAGAACGTGCCTTGGCGCTATGTACATTGGCGTACCAGCGACGGCTATTCAAGGCAGTAATTTGATCTGCAGTCAGTGTAATGGTGTTATTCGCGGCTTCAAATACCCCACCTTTCAGATCTGCATTGGCAGTAGCTTTTAGCGGAATCTGGATGCCTCCGTTTTGGCCAGCATACCCCAGGTGGATGTGTGCACCACCCGAAACATCGGCTGCAAAATCTCCTTCCAGGCGGTTGAACGAACCAGTGACAATCATTTGAGTGCCGCTTAGCTCGATGGCAATTGCTCCACTGGCCTGGGTCATTACGACCGGGTTTTCATAACTTCCAAATAGGTTAGCCCCATAATAAACCTCGGATTTCTTTAACAACTGCCCGCGAATTTCACCAGAAGGGTATCTCTTCGAATGGACATTGGCGTAGAGTTGACGGTTGTTTATGGCCGTAAGCTGTGCCGCAGTGAGTTTGAATTTATTCTTTAAAGGGTCAAAGCTTCCTGAAAAGGGATTTGCGCCAGGGGTCATAACCAGAATAACCTGGATGCCTCCATTTTGGCCAGCATAACCCAGATGAAGATGCGCACCTCCAGAGACATTGGTGGCCACACTGTCCGTCAAGCCTGAAAAGCTGCCACTAACAGTAAGGGTATCTCCGATCAAAGTTGCCAACACCCTGCCACTGGCCAAGGTAGCAACAGGGTTCCCTTCATTGCGCCCAGTAAGGTTAGCTTCATACAAGAATGTGTCCACTTTTACCACAGGGGTAGTGTAAGTAACCACTAAAGAAGGGGTACCCGTTCCACTCGTGCGGGAGTTGAGGCGAACAGCAGAACCATTGGTACTTTCATTCCCTAACAATATCCAGCCAAAATTACTGGCTTGTTTTGCCACCCAGTCTTGTACATCTTTAACCATACCTGCACCGGTCCAGGTAGAAACCGATCCTGAGCTTACACCGGCAGTTCCGCTGGTCGTAGCTGCAAAATCTCCCCCTGGGGTAGTCCAGGTTTGGGTATTGAAAGTACTGTGGGTCCAGGTGGCATCATTGGTAGTGGCAGCAGCCCCTCCACCTTCTTCACCAGTAGCTTTGGAGCTTCCTTCGCCCCAGGTAGTGGTGATGCGGTGAGCTTCAACATCGCCTGCTGCTGCCTTAGAGCCGGTGAGCTGCAACTTTACATCGGTAATGGTTGCATTGGCGGGTATGCCTGATACATCAAACTGAATCAGCGCTCGACGGATCCCATTCACGGTGGCCTCCGTTTTACCTACAAACAAGTAGCTTCCGGCACCATTGCTTTTACTACCCTCACTGTACAGGGTGTTGTCCTTGGTCGCTTTGAGGGTAAGGGTTGTTTGGGCATAGGTACTGCTGAAGAGCAAACCTGTCTGCCACGCAAACCATTCTGTGTAGCGTAGGCCTTAAATTCATTGATTGTCTGTTCGCTGAGGTCAAACTTTTGCTGAAAAGCTTTCAATCCCATTTTGGACAATTGCTCCCGTTTGGGTTTGTCCAAATATTTGACAACAAAAGCAGGGATCATTTGCCGGGCATCCAGGAAAAAATCGTCGACCTGAATGGTATCCAAAGGTACAAACACATCCGGGATGATGCCACCACCGCCAAAAACGACCCGGCCTTTGGTGGTGAAGTACTTCGTTGAGTCTTTGATGTTGATCTTATTTGCCGAAAGCAATTCGCCATTGTTGAAACGCTCTTCTACATCCCGATCATACTCTTCCACGCCATGATCGTAGGCTTTTTGGATCGAACGACCCGAAGGTGTAAAATATCGGGCAATGGTCAGGCGCAATGCCGATCCATCGCTCAGTTGATATTGCTCTTGTACCAAGCCCTTGCCAAAGGAACGACGGCCAACGATGACGCCACGGTCGTTATCCTGAATCGCACCAGCCACAATCTCGCTGGCAGATGCACTTCCTTCGTCAATCAACACGGCAATTTTATCAATGGGGTAAAATACGCGACCGTTGGAATTAAATTCGGCACGGTGCGAAGCCCGACCTTGGGTGTAAACAAGCAGGTTGCCTTTGTTGGGAAACAATTGGCTCAACATGTTGGTCGCCATTTGCATGTAGCCCCCAGGGTTGCCTCGTAGGTCGAGTACCAGGTCTTTCATGTGGCCTTGCTCCGACAAAATGCGCATGGATTCCAGAAACTCTTTATCGGTCTGTGCTGTAAATCGATTGACGCGGATGTACCCCACCCGCTCGCCAATCATATAGGCAGCGTCTACACTTTTGACTGGGATTTGGTCCCGGGTAATCCAGTACTGGTGCAATTTTTTACTGCCTGGGCGGAGTACGGAAAGTTGCACTTTGCTGCCTTTTTCACCCCGCAAAAAACTGACGATTCTTTGGTTGGATAGTTTTTCGCCCACGATTACCGAATCGCCAACCTTGATGATTTTATCCCCAGGTAAAATGCCAGCCACTTCGGAAGGCCCTCCTGACATGGGGCTGACAACAACCGCAGTATCTTTGACGATCAAAAATTCTACCCCAATCCCGTTGAATTTTCCGTCCAGCTGTTCGTTAACTCCTTCCAATTCCGAGGCTGGAATATAGGAGGAATGTGGATCGAGTTGGGACATGAGCTTTTCAATGGCTTCGTCCACCAGTTTGTCCCGGTCGACCTTGTCCACGTATTTGGCTTCGATGTAACGGAGCAATTCTTCGATTTTACCTTCCCGCAGGCGATAATCATGGGCTGCGTCACTTTTGCTGATTTTGACCGCAGCAGCCGATTGGGGCAGGCGCATCCCAATCACAATACCCAACACCACTGATACTGCAATAATCAGTGGCAACCAAATCTGCACTTTATTTCTGAAATCATTTGGGCGTGTCGACATAGCCAATTCAAAACAGGTTCGAGTGAGAAAATTAAAACAAACTAAAGTAAGGACAAATTACGCACATTTATGTTGAAAACAGAACGATTATTTTTTTGTTTAGAATTAAAAACTATCAACAACTTGTATTTTAAATCAACATCATTTATATTGTAAGCTCAAACGATTGCAATTATGACGAGCGACGTGAAATTTCCACTTACCAATCAGGAACTGGCAGCATTAGGAAAGGGTGCTTTGGTGCGGATCCCCGCTACTTGGGATGAATACTGGGAAGTGCTCACTTCTGCAGAATACCGCGCTGATTTTTACAACGATGAAATCATTGCCAGTATGAGTTACGAAGGTGAAATCCACAGCCATTTAGCTGCGGAATTTGGGTTTTTATTAAAATCTATTTTCAATGACCTTAAGCAGTTTCGAGTTTACAACAGCAACCGACCTGTCTACATCCCTGCCTGCAAAAGCCTCAAAACCGGAGTTTTTAACGCTGATGGGATGGTGGTAAGTTTACCCGCGGCCCCTTACGAGTACCAGCCGGGCATGACCGCCGAGACCAACCCTATTTTGCTGATCGAAATCCTTTCTGAAAGTACCCAGGCTTATGATTGGGGGACTAAACTGCGCTGCTACAAAGAGATTCCCAGTTTGCAACAAATTTTCTTCTTCGAACAATCCAAACCTAAAGTATACGCCATTGAAAGAGAAGCCAGCAATCGTTGGACTGAAACCATACTAACCCAAGCTGAAGAAAGTATCCTCATCCAGAGTCAACCCATCCCCTTGCAAAGAATCTACCGCGAGTTATTTTTCCAATAATCCAGTTTAAATCAAATTTTGAAAATTTCGTGCATTAAAATTGGCTTTTTTTTGAAAACATTCAAAAAATTAAGGACATTTGTTGAATTGTTTGAAATCATTTGCACCTGCATGAAAAAAGGAATTGAAATTGATCGATTGGACAAGAAAATTTTATCGATCCTCATGCGTGATGCCAAAATAGCTTATACGGAAATAGCGAAAAAACTGTTCGTATCGGGTGGCACCATTCATGTACGTATGAAAAAGCTCGAAGATGTAGGAATTGTAAAAGGACATAGCCTTACTGTCGATCATGGCAAATTGGGCTACGACATTTCAGCATATTTGGGTATTTATTTGGATAAGAGCTCTTTGTACGAAGATGTAGCCAAAGAGTTGGAAAAAATCCCGGAAGTAGTGGAAGCACACTACACGACTGGTTTGTACAATATTTTTGCCCGGGTTTTTTGCAAAGACACTACCCACCTCAAGGAGGTATTACACGACAAAATCCAGAACATTCCCGGTATCCAACGAACCGAGACCTTCATCTCCCTTCAGGAAAGCATCAATCGACCACTGGAGATTTTGAGTGAAGATGGAGATGAGGAGGAGGAGTACACTGAATAAGTGAAAAGTGAAAAGTGAAAAGTGAAAAGTGAAAAGTGAAAAGTGAAAAGTGAAAAGTGAAAAGTGAAAAAAATATACCAAACGGTGGAATCCAAATGGTGTACCAACTTTTCACTTTTCACTTTTTACTTTTTATCCTCCTAGATAGTTTTTCAACAACTTGCTCCGATTTGCAGAGCGCAGCTTATTGATGGCCTTGTCTTTGATTTGGCGAACCCGCTCACGGGTCAAACCAAATTTCTCGCCGATGTCTTCCAAAGACATGGGGTGCTCCACTCCGATACCAAAATACAGTTTGATTACATCGCATTGGCGGTCGGTGAGTGTGCTCAGGGAGCGTTCAATTTCACGGCGCAATGATTCATTGTAATCCAAACCTGCATCGGTACTGGGTGTAGTGTTGTTTTCGAGCACGTCGAGTAGAGAGTTGTCTTCCCCTTCCACAAACGGAGCATCCATGGATACGTGACGCGCAGCAACCCCTAAAGTAGTTTCTACTTCTTCGGTAGGAATTTCGAGCATTTCTGCCAATTCTTCAGGAGAAGGCTCACGCTCGTATTCTTGTTCCAGTTCAGAAAAAGCTTTGTTGATTTTGTTGAGGGAACCTACCTTATTTAAAGGCAAGCGCACGATCCGAGATTGTTCAGCCAATGCTTGCAAAATAGACTGACGAATCCACCACACCGCGTAGGAGATGAATTTAAACCCTCGGGTTTCATCGAAGCGTTGTGCGGCTTTTATGAGGCCCAGGTTACCTTCGTTGATGAGGTCACTCAAGGACAAGCCTTGATTTTGATATTGCTTGGCAACAGATACTACGAATCGAAGATTGGCTTTGGTCAACTTTTCCAACGCTGCTTGATCGCCTTGTTTGATCCTCTTGGCTAACTCCACTTCTTCCTCTGGCGTCAACAAATCCACTTTCCCAATTTCCTGCAGGTACTTCTCCAGAGACTGGCTTTCCCGGTTCGTGATCGACTTCGTGATCTTAAGTTGTCTCATGCACAATCTTTATTTAGTATTAAGGAACAATTCTTTTCACAGGTTAGTTAAAAGCCTGGTACTTCAACCTGGCTTCAAGTTGATTAGACGATGAAACACCATCGGGTAACAACTGGTTCAAGGAATTATGTGTCTGGGTAAGGATGCAAAATGGGATTAAGGCATTGAAAATTGGACGGGGTGTGAGTGCGCTTTTTAGGCAGCATCGGTCCCCTCTTTTTACAATCGCCCACAAAAATATTGGAATTCCTCGTTACTGTCAAGTAACTGGGCATAAGTTTATGCAGAAATCTATTTCATTTGAAAAAAATTTAATAAACAGAACCGAAATATAGGCACATTTTGACTGGGCCTTTTTTTGTTTTGTCCGCGCAACTCGTCAGTTGTGTAGTTCACTATACGCCTTCCTCTCGCCTTGCCAAATCAAAAAAATGCCGACTCAAATCTTTGTCTTTATTTCGTTTCTGTTCCTAAGCATTTGGAATTTCCGTTTTTTTACTTTTTATTGTGCGATCAGTAGAAGACTGTGAATAATTTCTGTCTTTTGCCGCCGAAATCATTGATTTTTATTGCCTGTATGAAAAGAACCCAACTTAAACAAGAATACATTTTCCGAGCTTCACCGCAGATTTTGTATCAATTTCTGACTACTCCTTCTTGTCTCATCCGCTGGTTTTGTGACAATGTGGAAATCGATGGTGAAGTCTATACCTTCTATTGGGGGGATTCTACCGACGAAGCAACGGTGGTGGAGGACCTGGAAGATGAAGTTTTTAGTCTGCGTTGGGATGGTCTGCATGAAGACAATGAAAAATTAGAATTTAGAATCACCGAAGCGCCCGTCACCGGGGAAACCATCCTTACCCTCACCGATTACTGCGACGACAACGAAGTGAAAGACCAAAAGAGGTACTGGGACAAACAAATGGGCGAACTACAAGTTGCTTCTGGCGGTGGCTAATTTAAAATAGTTGAGTAAAGTTGAGGAGGTTTAGAAGGTTGAGGCTACCGCAGCGACATAAGCACGAGCCTTTTCTAAGTCGCTGCGGCAGCCTCAACCTTCTAAACCTCCTCAACCTTCTAAACCATTCCTTAGGATGAACCTCATTTTTGGTATTGCACTAGACAATCCATCCTGGCCATTACCCGACCTTTCGCAAGGTGGTACATTGTGGTTAGGTCCAAATGGTCTACTGCAATGGCTGGAATTTTTTTATGGCCTATCAGGTCACAAAAACAACAATGAACACCTGCGTATTGAGCAATACCGTCAGGCAATCCGCCAACACCTCGAAGAAGATTCTACCGCTTTTTTTTCTCGTTCTTTTGCTGCCGATCAATTTGCGACTGCCGCCAATTTGCTCAGCCGTAGGGATGAATTGTTGTTGGCAGGCTGGGATTTTCTGCCCACTGCCTCTACCCCTGCTCGTCTGAAAAGCATTGCTCAGGTTGAAAAAGCCCTGCAAAGCAACGAAAATAACCTTCCTGCTGGCTTTGCCGATCGTTTCATCGTTTTGGAACAAAAATTCAAGCATCGATCTGCTCCCATCCAACGCATCAATTTTGTTGAACCAACGGCCCTACTCCCGGTGCACTGGCAACGACTTTTTAATGCTTTGCAACAGCAAGGTGTAGAGCTCAATTACCCTATTCCTCAACATCAGCCCCAGGCCGATACCGATTTGGGCCGCTTTCAAGCTTTTTTGGCTGGAAAAAGTACAACTCAAGAGTTGGCCAAAGATGGCACCTTGCTGTTGTTGCGGGGTAAAAGAGACACTGATTTAGGAGGTTACCTGGCAGCCCTATTGCGTCGCAACCCCAAGTTTCGACCTTGTTTCCTGATCCCGGACAAATCCCGTACCCTGGATGAAGCGCTCATTCACGAAGGTTTACCCAGTTTGGGCATCCAACCCGCTTCTCTGGCGCGGCCAACGCTACAAGCGCTCAAATTGATCCCCAATTTTTTGTGGACGCCGGTTGATCCTTTTAAAATCATGGAATTCGTTTCCCTGCCCCTTAAACCCCTGGAAACGGAACTCGCCAACCGCATCGCCCAACAGATGGCCCAAACCCCCGGAATTCTGGGAGAATCCTGGCAAGCCATGCTAGGTCAATATTTCAGTGAACTGGAAGAAAGAGCGGCTAAAGAAACGAGCCTGGACATTCGTGAAATTCGCCAACAATACCGTTTTTGGTTCGAGCGCAGGCGTTACGATATCGCTGGAGTGGTACCCAAAAGTGAGGTAGAAGAAATTTTCCTTTACCTGCACATCTGGGCTACCCGCACTCTGGAGCAAAAAAGCAACAACCCTTCTTTGCTCACCCTGGCGGAACAGGCCAAGCAGATCGTTGATTTGTTGCAAACCCTGCCTGAAAATGAGTTGACCCGCCTGGAATTGGAGCGCATCGTGCGGACCGTATACGAACCAGCTCCCATGCAAATGAGTTTGCAGGAAGTAGATCGTTTTCCTTATGTACACCAGCCCAATGCCTTGACCGCTCCGGTCCGGGATTTGATTTGGTGGAATTTTACCCAAAACGAACCCGATTATTTCTTCTCGCGTTGGTACGATCCCGAGCGTGATTGGCTGGCTGGAATCAACATTCAACTGAGTAGCCCTTCGGATCAGAATGCCTTGTTGGGCTTTCAACGCCGGCACCCCGTTTGGATGTGCAAACACCGTTTGATTTTGGTCATTCCCGAAATCGCGGAAGGTGAGGCTATGCTTCCTCATCCCCTCTTGAGTGACCTGGAGGCTTGTTTTGGACATTTGGAAGCCATTACCTGCACTGAAGGAAATCTGTTGCTTGCCCGGTATTTTGACCTGCCTGAAAAAGTGAACATTCCTTTCCGGCGCTTGGGCAAACCAGCAGCGTTTTTGCGCTTGAACCATCCGGAAAAATTGGTGGAAAGGGCTGAAGAAACATTTACCAGTTTAGAAAGCCTCTTGTACTACCCCTACCAGTGGTTGTTTCGGCACCATATCCGCCTCCGTAAATCATCCATTCTTAGCATTGTAAAAGACAGCACCCTGCAAGGAAATCTGGCGCATCGTTTTTTCCAAAACCTTTTACTCATTCCTGAGTTAGGTACTTGGTCCAAAACGCAAGTCGATCAGTGGATCGATCGGGAAGCGGAGCGGCTCTTGCATCGGGAAGGGGCGGTATTGTTGATGTATGGTAAAGAAGCAGAACGCAAACGGTTTTTAAAACGCCTAAAATTTGCTGCCTGGAGTCTGGTGAATTTGTTGCAAAACAATGAGTGGGAGGTGGCAGCCACAGAATTGGCACTAGAAGGGGAATTTGCCAGCATTCGTTTAAATGCCCGCGCCGACTTAGTTTTGGCGCGTAATTTGGAACAAACCATCCTAGATTTAAAATGGCGTGGTGGCTTACGGCGTGAATTGATGATCAAAAACGAAGAAGATTTGCAACTTGCCCTATACGCCCATTTGTTGCCACTGAGTACAGAACAAGTCCATACTGCTTATTTCATTATGGAGAATGGACGGCTGATTGCTCGGGACCGTTCTGCTTTCAAAGACATCACGCCCATTAGCCCCGACGTGAATCCAATTGAGGTACGAAATCGTATACTGCAAAAGATGGAATCCACTTTACAATGGAGATTGGCTCAAATTCGGCGAGGGGAAGTGGAAATTCGCTGCGCAGCCACCATTGCCCATTTGGAGCAGCATTATGCCGAGGACGATTTATTGGCTTTTTTAGAGTTAAAAAGGGAAGATGCGCCCTTTGATGACTACCGAACCCTAATTAATCTGGTTAAGTAAGTTTTGTACTCCTTCAGACAAAAAATTCGTTTCTCCAGAATGGTGGTTTTGGCTATTCCCGTGTTTATACCTATAATTGACGCACCAATTAAAGCCCCCATCATAATCTTAAAAACAAGTGAGCATGTGTTTGATGTACTTAAAAAGATCTACAATCAAAGTTCTGTTTTGCATTGCCTTGTTTTTTTCCGCTGAACAGCATGAGCTTAAAGCGCAAAACTATAATTCGGCCAATGTAGCGACCGCATTGTATGAAGACTTAATCAATAAGCCTGATCATCAATTCCATATCCTGGTCAGCCTAAAAAGTCAGGTAGACCTTTCTCGTTGGCAACAAGGGGAGTTGCGGAGTTCCAATTCCCGCGATCAACAGGTTGCTGCTCTTATTAGTGCCTTGCAAAGCAATGCAGCAGCTACCCAACCCCGCCTGGTAGACTGGATGCAAGCGGCGAAAGGGGTGGAAAAAAACTCGGTCAAAACCTATTGGATTGCCAACATCATCGAGCTAAAAGCCAACGCAGCTTTTGTCGCAGAATTGAGCAAACACCCGGAAGTAGACTGGATTGAACCATTCCCTGAAATGGCCATCGAAAATTATCGCTCCGCCCCAGCGCCACCACCGCTTAGTCCGGGAGGCGTTGAACCAGGTTTGAACGCCATCAATGCCCGCGCGTTGTGGCGTTTGGGCTATACGGGGTATGGGCGCAAAGTATTGATTGTGGACTCCGGTCAAGAATACAACCACCCGGCCTTGCGCACCCAGTTTGCCTACAATTATGGATCACAAACTGCCACTTACCGCAGTTCTATCCTAGGCGACCTTTGTGGCGAGCACGGTACTGCTGTTGCAGCAGTGGCGGTAGGTTTGGATCGTTTGACGCGTGACACCGTAGGGGTAGCCTTCAATGCCTTATGGATGGGTGGACCTGCGGCTTTTCGCAATCCAACAACCAATGAAATTTGCCCACTAGAAGGCATCTCAACCAGTACCATTGAAGTACTACAATGGGCGCTCAACCCAGATGGTAATGCCCTTACTTCCAGTGATATTCCGGATGTTGTCAACAATTCCTGGGGAAACAGCAATAATCCCGATGAATGCCGAAGTGCTTTTCGCACGGTGGTTCAATCTTTGGATGCAGCCGGGATAGCGGTTGTTTTTGCCGCAGGCAATAAAGGGCCAGATCCATCTACTGTGAACCTACCTGGAGGCTTAAATCTGGATCTGGTTGTGCCCATGTCGATTGGATCTATCAACGGCAACACCAGCAATTTCCCTATTTCTGATTTTTCTTCGCGGGGGCCTACGGTATGTGGTCGTGATGGCAGTTTTTTGATCAAGCCTGAAGTCGTTGCCCCGGGGGAACGTGTACGAACAGCCACTTTAGAGGGAGCTTATTCTACAGTTGATGGCACTTCTTTTTCTGCACCGTATGTTTCCGGAGCGATTTTGTTGCTCAAAGAAGCATTTCCTACCCTAAGTGGAAAACAGCTTGGCTTGGCCTTGTACAATTCAGCCAAAGACTTGGGCCCTGCTGGCGAAGACAATGATTACGGTCGTGGCCTTATCGATCTTGGGGCTGCTTACAGCTGGTTGATCAGTCAAGGATTTCAGCCTACTCCACCCATCCGAGCCACCAATGATGTGATCCATGTGCAGACCAAACCACGCATATACGGCTGTGATCGCCAAGCATATATCGAAGTAAGTTTTGAAAACAGTGGCGCGGATACCCTGCGTAGTATGGACATCATCATCCGCCGCGATGGCCAAAGCGCGGTATTGTTCCAGCACCGTTGGACGGGGAAAGTGGCACCGGGTAAATTGACCAGTTATTTTGTCCCACCCTTCAATGCACCAATTGGGCGCTATATCGTTGAAGTAGACTTGCGCAATCCCAATGGTTTTGCCGATGCCCGGGCTTTGAACAATCAGATCAAAACGTACATCAATGTAACGGGTTTGCCACAGTTGCCCACAGCAGAAGCTTCTACTACCGATATCTGTGCTGGTAGTGAGGTTTCGTTGAGCAGTAATTATAGCGGAGAAGGGATCGTACGTTGGTTCAATCAAAGCAGCGGCGGTACAGCACTCGGCACTGGCAATAACTTTAAAACCGGAGCGCTGAACAAAGATACCGTACTTTTTGCTGAACTGACTTTCAATAAATCCACTGGCCGTTTGGATCAAACTGGTGGGGAAGTTGTTTACAACGATTCCGTCGGAGGACTGGTTTTTGACGCCTATTACGATTTTATCCTTAAATCGGTTACCATTTATCCAAACCGTACGGGTTTGCGTTTTTTCACTTTGCGCAATGCTACTGGAGGTGTACAAACAATCAGTTATCGGGTGAGTAAAGTAGGTGAACAGAAAGTTCCTCTTAACTTCAAAGTCACCCCAGGAACCAATCAGGTGCTGGAATTGACTCGCGGAGGTGAACTTTCGATTCTCAAAACGGAATCCTCCTACCCTATCGCCATTACTGACGTCTTGGCCATAAAGTACGCCAATAATGTAGCAGATCCTGAGGATTATCCCTATTTTTTCAACTGGGAAATAGAATATGGTTACCCTTGTGGCCGGACGCCCGTATTTATCGATGTAACGGCCAAACCTCAAGCACTGTTCGCATTGCCCACTAGTGCTCCGAAGACCAATACAGCCTTGAATTTTCAAAATCAATCCACGGGTGCAACCCAATTCTTGTGGAATTTTGGGAATGGTCTGTCTAGTACCGACCCCAACCCTAGCACCATTTACGCCACGGCGGGCTCTTATCAAGTCTCCCTTAGTGTGACCAATTCACTGGGATGTACAGATACCAGGGTGCAAACCATCCAAGTAGGTACAACTTCCACCACAGAACAGGATGCCTTGGCCTACCGATTCAATGTTTTCCCCAACCCTGCCCAGGATGAGGTCAACGTTTCTTTCAATCTTGATCAAAGTCGATTGATTCGGGTAAGCGTGGTCAATAGCATTGGGCAAATCTTGCGGTCCCAAAATCTAGGACAACGCCAGTCAGGTCAGGAAAGAATCACCCTGAATCAGTTGCCAGCTGGTATTTATTGGCTGATGTTTGATGTGGAAGGCACCAGAGTGGCCAAATCGCTTTTAAAAAAATAAGGACTTAATGATGAGTGATGAATGATAAATGATGAATTTTGCCAAACGGCATTGGCACCGCATAATTCATCATTTATCATTCATCACTCATCATTATATGGAAACCTGCGAAATAGTCGTTGTTGGTGCTGGTTATGCGGGCTTAACTGCTGCCAGCCACTTAATCAAAGCAGGTAAAGATGTTATTGTTCTTGAAGCTCGGGACCGTGTCGGTGGTCGAGTTTATACCCAACAATTGAGCGAGGACTTTTATGTGGACCTGGGTGGCCAGTGGATTGGCCCAACTCAAGATAAGATATACGCCCTTTGCCAGGAGTTTGGGATTGACACTTTCGGCACCTACAATCAAGGCAAAAACATCATTTCGCTACGCAAAAAGGTCAAAACCTACCTGGGTTTAATTCCTAAAATTGACCTTCCTTCCCTGCTAAATATTGATTTCGCTTTAAAAAAGCTGGAAAAACTAGCCAAACAAGTGGACCTGGAAGCGCCCTGGCTGGTTGATCAGGCCGAAAAGTGGGATAGTCAAACACTGGCTACTTTTTTGGATCGGGAAGTCAAATTCAGCAATGCCCGCGCCGTTATTGATGCGGGTATGGAGACGGTTTATGCCACTTCCAGCGCCGAAATTTCCCTGCTCAATGCCCTTTTTTACATCCACTCTGGTGGCAGTTTGAACGCCTTGCTCAGCATCGACCAAGGTGCCCAACAAGACCGCATTCAGGGTGGAGCGCAATTGCCCGCTGAACGTTTAGCGGATCGATTCCGTGATCGGATCCGCTTCAATGCTCCAGTCCGACAAATTGCGCAGGATGAGTCTGGTGTACTGGTACAATATGATGGTGGCCAAATCCAAGCCAAAAAAGTAATCGTAGCCATTCCCCCTACCCTGGCTGCAAAAATCGATTATCGCCCCAGCCTCCCCCCTACCCGCGTGCAACTCACCCAGCGCATGCCCATGGGTACGGTGATCAAATGTTACGCCATTTATGATCGCCCCTGGTGGCGAGACCTTGGGTATAGTGGGCAAATCGTGGCCGATCCAAATTTGCCTTTTCAAACTACTTTTGACAACTCCCCCGCCGATGGCAGCAAGGGCGTATTGATGGCTTTTTGCCTGGCCAATCGGGCTCGTCCTCTATTGAATTTAAGCATGGAAGAACGAGGAAAAATTATCCTGGCAGGTTTGGTGCATTGTTTTGGGCCTTCTGCAGCCAAGGTGGAGCAATACCTGGATCACAGTTGGGCTGCTGAGGAATGGAGTGGTGGCTGTTACGTGGGCCTACGGAGCCCGGGTGCCTGGGTGGGTTATGGCAATGCGCTGGTGGAGCCTTGTGGGCATATTCATTGGGCTGGGACGGAGACGGCGACGGTTTGGAATGGGTATATTGAAGGGGCGATTCGGTCGGGGGAGGATGCGGCGTTTGCTATTCTTTCCCACGGGTCTTCCCACGAATGAATTCGTGGGTTGGGGCAGTAGGTGGCCTCCCACGGATAAATCCGTGGGTTGGCGGGGTGGTTCACCAGGATAAAGGGTAGCCACATAGGGCTACCCCAACCGGGCTAACCAGCTATGCCAACTGCCTATTTTTTTTACCTTTGCTACCCTAACCAAAATCACCCAAACTTTTGCAGGCTCCCATCATCCACGTCATCATCCCCGTTTTTAACGAAGAAAAATCCATTGGTTTGGTCCTTGCTGAGATCCCGAGGGATTGGGTGCAGGAGGTCATCGTGTGCAACAATGGCAGTACCGACAATACAGCTCAAGTGGCCCAGGCAGCGGGTGCTACCGTTGTGCATCAGCCCAACAAAGGTTACGGCAATGCGTGTTTGAAGGGTATGGAATACATCCAGCAGAAGCCACTTTCGGAACAACCCGACATTCTCGTTTTTTTGGACGGGGATTATTCGGATTATCCAGAAGAGCTGCCTTTGGTGGTCGGCCCGATTCTGAACGAAGGTATCGACATGGTGATCGGTTCACGCTTGTCTTCCGGCAAAGCCGAAAAGGGTTCGCTCACCCCACAACAAGTATTTGGCAACTGGCTGGCCACTTTCCTCATCCGGCATTTGTACAATTACCATTTTACCGATTTGGGACCATTCAGGGCCATTCGTTGGAAAAGTTTATTGGCCTTGAACATGGTCGATCGCAA
The DNA here is from genome assembly GCA_013298445.1 of Chitinophagales bacterium. Classification (GTDB taxonomy): domain Bacteria; phylum Bacteroidota; class Bacteroidia; order Chitinophagales; family Saprospiraceae; genus Haliscomenobacter. The sequence continues at coordinate 16,969 of JAAFHQ010000017.1, forward strand.
TTATGGCTGGACGGTGGAGATGCAAATCAAGGCAGCCAAACAAAAATTACGCTGTACCGAGGTTGGTGTGCGTTACCGGAAGCGGGTTGGCGTGTCTAAAGTATCGGGAACCATCAAAGGAACCATCCTGGCCGGGTACAAGATACTTTATACCATTTTCAAACATCTTTGAGCCCCGACAGCAAAAAAACGAAATTAGATTCTGTGTTTTCAACAAATCCAGCCATAAGGTTTTTAGGCATTCTGGAACAATCAATGCCCCACAAACGTTTGCATAAATTATAAAAAAAAATATTTCTTAAAAAGACGTTACTTTGCCCCCCTAAATCGTTCTAAACTAGTGAAAAACGATATAAATTGCATCGTTTTTCAACACATGCTAAGAAACCTGTTAAAAGAGAAAAACGCACATAACCAATATGATGTCCGCACTTGCCTTCTTTTTTTTGGGGGTGTACACCTTGTCCCTGACCTACGTGACCGCTTACTGCTTGTCACAATTCAATCTTCTCTACTACTACAAGCGCTTTGACTGGCGCCGTAAAAAAGAGGAGTTTAAAGCAAGATTCGCGGCGACGGCTCAGGCCGAAGCTGTAGTCGCTGCTGCCGCTGTCGTTGGGGGAAAAAGCATCACTTCCGCACAAAACCTGGGCGTAGCAAACGCTGATTACAGCCTGATGAGTACTGAAGAGTACGAAAAAACCTACCCTTTTGTGACCATTCAATTGCCACTTTACAACGAACAATACGTAGTAGAGCGCTTGATTGACAACATGGTACAAATGGATTATCCACGTGATCGTTTCGAAATTCACGTATTGGATGACTCTACTGATGAAACCCAGGAGCTGGTTCGCGCCAGAGTGGCCTACCACCAGGCTCAAGGGATCAACATCGAACAAATTCGCCGGAAAGAGCGCAAAGGTTACAAAGCCGGTGCACTGAAAGATGGTATGGAATTCGCCAAAGGTGAGTTCATGGCCATTTTTGACGCCGACTTCCTGCCTCGTCCCGACTTCTTGAAAAAGACTGTTCCACACTTCCAGGATCCTAAAGTAGGCGTGGTACAAACCCGCTGGGAACACATCAACGAAGATTATTCGCTGATCACCCGCCTGCAAGCCCTACAACTCAACGTACACTTTACGGTTGAGCAAGTAGGCCGCATGGAAGGCAAACACTTCTTGCAGTTCAACGGTACTGCTGGTTTGTGGCGCCGCAAAACCATCGAAGATGCTGGTGGCTGGGAAGCTGATACACTGACTGAAGACCTCGACCTGAGCATTCGTTCTCAGTTGAAAGGATATAAAATCAAATTCCTGGAAGACGTATCGGTTCCATCCGAATTGCCAGCCGACATGAACGCCCTCAAGGCGCAACAGTTCCGCTGGATGAAAGGGGGTGCTGAAACTGCTCGTAAAATGTTGCCAATCGTTTGGAACTCCAACATGAGCCTGATGCAAAAACTGAATTCCACCTTGCACTTGTTGGCAAGTACCGTATTCGTGTTTGTATTTGTAATGGCCATGTCCAGTGTTCCACTCTTGTATTTGGTGAACGTTTTGGCGAAGCGTCATAACTTTGACAAAGACTTCTTTACGGTATACCTGCTGGGTATGTTGAGCATCACTTTGATGTACTACATCGCCAACGTACAATCCAAGGCGCGGCATTTGCCGGTGGTGAAAGCGGTTTTCCGTTTCATTACGCACTTCCCGCTGTTCCTGGCGATGTCGATGGGCTTGTCCTTGCACAACACCATTGCGGTAATCGAAGGCTGGAGAGGTAAAAAATCACCTTTCGTGCGTACGCCGAAGTTCAACATCAAAGACGGTGACAAAGGCCAGTTCTCCAACAACAAGTACCTGAAGAAAAACCTGACCTGGGGCACTTACCTCGAAGGCTTCATGGCCTTGTACTTCGGTACTGCGGTACTGTGGTCGGCTTACTGGGGTGAAACCATCTTCATCGTTTATCACGTGATGATGACGATTGGGTTTGCTTCGGTTTACCTGTATTCCTGGAAACACGCTCGGGCGTAATTGACGCAAGGGTTTAGATATAAAAAAGGCCAGGTGGAGGAATCCATCTGGCCTTTTTTGGTTTGGTAGTCTTGAGGCGAGTTTCTTATCAAGCAAACGGGGGATCTTAAGCATGACGACCAGCGGCAGAGCCGCAAAACGTCTGTAGCTCAAGGAACGAAGATGGATTTCAAGGTACGTAGTACCGCAACTATTGCCTTATGTTCCGGTGCTCTGCACCTTAAAACCTTGCACGGCCTAAATTGCTATCGACGTTTTGGCGGCTCTGCCGCTGGTCGTCATGCCATAGCTTGCAAATTACCGATTATGAGGACTTGTTTTACCACCTCACATCGGCACTTTCGCCACTTCAATAGTATGGAAATGCACTTCCCGCACAAAGCCCATGTTGCCAAACAGTTTTTTCCCTCCCGGCAATGCTTTCATACGCCCTAGCCGCCGATTTCCCCGCTCTATTTCGGCTGGGGTGGGTGCCCGGCGCTCACCAATGGTGCCATAGATTTTGGTCATTGGTGGGGTTTTGAATTTGCCAAAAAACAGGCTCCTCAGCCAGTACCACTTACCGCTGTTCACGGCCATGATGCAGACTTTGGGGTTGGCCACCGCATTGCGGGGGATGTTTTGGGAAAAAATTTCAAAGTAAAACCCCGAAAAATCGTCCCGATTGAGAAAGAACGAGCCGATGGGTGTAACGTTTGGTTGCCCTTCAGCATCTGCTGTTGCGATGGAAACATGGAGGTTGGTGGCGAAACCGTGTCGGAAGTTTTG
>JAAFHQ010000170.1 GCA_013298445.1 Chitinophagales bacterium
AAACGCGCCGACTCGCAAGCTGAAGCAGCAAGTACCACCACTTTGGCTTTGACGCTGACTTCCTCACGCGTGACCGTATCTACGTAGGAAACCCCGGTAGCCAAACCGGTTTGGGCATCGGTGAGCACTTCGCGCACCATGGCCCCGTTGACCAATGTAAGATTACCCGTTTTTAGGGCTGGAATGACCAAAACTGAGGAAGAAGAAAAGTCGGCGTATACGGCGCAACCCCGGTTGCACTGATGGCAATTGAAACAAACCCCACGTTCATCGTTGATCTTTTGGGTGAGGATCGACAAGCGGGAAGGAAACACGGGGATTCCGATGTTTTTGCCCGCTTTTTTGATCATCAACTCATGCAAGCGTGGTTTGGGTGGTGGAAGAAAAATGCCGTCAGGTTCGTTGGGGAAATTTTCCACCGAACCAAAAACCCCGATGAGTTTATCCACCCGATCATAATAGGGCTTGAGGTCGTCGTAGCCGATGGGCCAGTCGTCGCCAATGCCAGAGATCGAGCCGCGGCGGAAATCGTCGGGACCAAAACGCAGGGAAATCCGACCCCAGTGGTTGGTACGTCCACCCAACATGCGCGAGCGGAACCAGTGGAACTCAGTGCCCGCCACGGCGGTGTAGGGTTCCCCTTCAATTTGCCAACCACCCCAGGCGGCGTCAAAATCGCCAAACGCCCGGGTAGTGCCTGCACCACGGCGGGGCGACTCCCAGGGGTATTTGAGCTGGGTAATGTATTTGGGGTCGGCAGGGTCGTAATAACCACCTGCTTCTAAAAGACATACCTTCGCGCCCGCTTTGGCGAGCATGTACGCGGCCATGCCACCTCCGGCACCGGAGCCAACGATGACGACGTCGTAGGTTTTGGGTTCTTCTTTGATCTGCATGAATTGTATGGATTGTGGGGCAAAAATAAGTGCTCATTTTTCTTGAGCCAAAGGATTAGATAAGACACTTGAAATGAAACGTTTACTTATCTAATCCTCTGGCAAAATGAGCACTTATTTTTTATCGCCCCTAGTTGGCTGTGACAGGTACAATGCGGTTGATCATCCCAGGCTGTTCGGTAGCGATATAAATGTAGCCATCCGGGCTCATTTCTACGTTGCGCAAGCGGCCCATTTTTTGCAAAAGGATTTCTTCTTTTTGGAACTTGCCGTCTTTGAGGACAACGCGGCTCAGGTATTGAAAGCGCAGGGAACCTAGCAAGAGGTTACCTTTCCAGACTGGATAACGATCCCCTTTGACGAAGGTCATCCCGCTGGGGCCAATGGAGGGCGTCCATTGGTGGATCGGTTGTTCCATACCTGCCTGGGCAGTTTTGGGCGTCATGATGGTACCATCGTAATTGATGCCGTAGGAAATGGTCGGCCAGCCGTAGTCGGCGCCTTTTTTGATCATGTTGATTTCGTCGCCACCGCGTGGGCCGTGCTCAGTGGCCCAGATTTGGCCCGTAGTGGGATCCATACACAAACCTTGTGGGTTGCGGTGGCCATAGGAATAAACGGAGGCAGTTTTGCCAGCCTGACCTACAAATGGATTGTCGGCAGGAATGGAACCATCGTCCTTGATGCGGTGGATTTTACCTCCCCCTGCATCCAGTTGCTGCGAGGTTTTGTAGTGGTTGCCCCGGTCGCCTACGCTGAAATACAGGTAGCCATCGCGGCCAAATTCCAAACGGCTACCGTAGTGGTGGCGGGTGCTGAAATAAGGCTGGGCGTCGAAAATCATTTTTTCATCCAGCAGTTTAGTCCCCTCCAAACGGGCGCGGGAAATGGCGGTGCTGGTCAATACCTTATCGCCTTCTTTTTTGCCGATGGAATACGAAAGGTAAATCAGGTTATTTTGGGCAAATTGAGGGTGGAGCTCCACATCCAGCAAGCCACCCTGGCCTTCCGCTACTACCGTTGGTACTCCACTGATTGGCTGTAGGTCGCCAGCGGCGCTGCGGCGGTACATTTTGCCATTGCGGTCGGTGATGAGCATATCGCCACCGGGCAAAAAGGCCATGCCCCAGGGGGAATCCAGCCCTTCGGCTACTAGTTCGATTTGGAATTTCATGCCCTCCGAAGTGAAGGTTTCACCTGGCCGGGGATGGGTTACTTTGGTCACGTCGAACTTGCCCATGTTGGCAAGGTTCTGGAGGATGTAGTCGGCCATGCCCTCAATTTCTTTTTTCTTGAGGGTTTTGCCAAAGGATGGCATGCCATTGTCGGCCCAACCATTGGTGATGGTGGTGATGAGTTCGGCACGCGAGTTGCCGTGTTTCCAACGCCGATCCACAAAGGTTTGGGCAGATGCACCGTGGCAGGAAGAGCACAATTCATTAAAAATTTGCTCAGGACTGCGTTTTTGTTGGGTGATCTTGTCGGCTTGATTGGATTCAACATAGGCGAGGCCCAGGGCCAACAGCACTAGCGTTGTAAAGGAGAAATACTTGGTCATTGCGAATACTTTTGGGTGCAGCCACGAATATAAAGAATTGTGTTGGCCAAAAGGGCTTTGGGCAAATAAAATTGCCGAATGACGGGTGGGAGGGGCGAATGGTTTTTGACGATGGGGAGGGAAATGACAAGTTTTAGGTACAGACACTATCGCGCAGCTTCGCTGCTTGGCGCTTTTACACCTTCGGCATTGAGTGGCATTAATTAGGAGAACGGATGACGCGGATAAAAACGGATTTAAATTTTGAATACCCTCTAAAAAGGATAATTATCAAACAAGGGTACTTCAGATTCCGGCTCTTCCTTGTGCACAAAGTCAGGAACTTCAATAAGGGTTATGCCAAGCGCTTTTTGGATTTTACAAATCGTTTCCAAGGTCAAATTTTCGGAACCTTTGACAATTTTATTCACATATTGAGGCGAAAACCCCAGCCGATCAGCCAATTCTTTCTGAGTAATTTTGTGCTCCCGCAGGTAGCGCAAAATTTTTATGGCTATTGCTGCTGACAAATCTAACCAATCTGCATTGGTCTGACGCCACTTTGCATCTTCTAGCCAAGTCGTATCTTTTTCTTTAGTATTTTGAATGGCATCCATAATCAAGAAAAATTAGTGTATGCAAGATACAAGTTATCTCCTCTAAAATCAACCTATAAGTTTACTTAGCAAACCTATGAAAATCAGAATATGCAGTGCAAAATTGCCAGAAATCTGCCGATCCCCAGCTTTTGAAGGCGATTGGTTCTGGTTTTTCGCGCAACGGGAGCCCCGCTAGGGGCGAAATATGGGTAGTTAATAACGGCCCCGATGTTTCTCAGAGTCCCGTGGGGACGCGATGTGGGTATATCCTTCGAGACAAAATACCCACATTTCGTCCCTACGGGACTCTGAAAATCCTGGACATCGCGATATACTACCCATATTTCGCCCCTAGCGGGGCTTATCGCAATGTTCAAAACAGAACTTAACAGCCCTGTCCTAAAGTGGAAACCAGCCTACGTAAGATTGATATTTTTTGACTTCTGAGCTAAATATCAGAACTTTAAACATACGTAAATGTACTCCCCTTCAGGGGTCGGGGGTTGGTAGACCTCAGCACAATGCTGCGCTGAATGCACCTTTTTCCTTAAGTTTATGACATTGGTCACTACCCCTCCACCAGCGTCCCAATATTCTCCCCCTTCACAATCCGCATCAAATTCTCCTCATCACCAATATCAAAAACGATAATTGGCAGGTTGTTTTCCTGACAAAGCGTAAAAGCAGTCATGTCCATCACTCCGAGGCCGAGGCTGATGACTTTGGCGTAAGTGAGGGTATCAAATTTGGTGGCAGTTGGATCTTTTTCGGGATCGGCGCTGTAGATGCCGTCTACCCGGGTGCCTTTGAGGATGACGTCGGCGTTGATTTCGTTGGCGCGGAGGGCGGCTGCCGAGTCGGTGGTGAAGTAGGGGCTGCCGGTGCCCGCAGAGAAGATCACCACGCGGCCTTTTTCAAGGTGGCGAATGGCGCGGCGGCGGATGTAGGGTTCCGCGATTTGTTTCATCTCGATGGCCGAGATGAGGCGGGTATAAATGCCCGAACCTTCGAGGGCACTTTGTAGGGCCATACCGTTGATGACGGTGGCCATCATGCCCATGTAATCGCCTTGAACGCGCTCAATTCCTGATTTGCTAGCGGATAAACCCCGGAAAATATTCCCGCCTCCGATCACTACGGCGATCTGTACACCAATGTCGATGAGACCTTTGATTTGATCAGCGTAGTGCATCAACATCTTGGCGTCAATGCCGAATTGTTGGTCGCCCATTAGGGATTCTCCACTGAGTTTAAGCAGGATACGTTTGTACTTGAGCTGCATGCGCCAAAACTGATTTTTAATTCAAAATCGAAGATAGTAGTTTTAGTGAAAAACACCTAATGGCATTCTTTCGCTAAAATCAAAATGAGTATAAATGAAAAAGGCGAACCGGAAAGTTTTCCGATTCGCCTTTCTGGATTAACCCAGTTTCACGTGTTTGAAGCCCGTGGCGACCAAGTCTTTATCGATGGACTTGAGGTAAGCGCCGATGGTCAGTTTGTTGTCCTTCACGAAATCCTGATTAACCAGGGTGCTTTCTTTGTAGAACTTGTTCAAACGGCCCAAGGCGATTTTTTCAAGCATTTCTTCTGGTTTACCTTCGTTGCGAGCGAGGTCTTTACCAATTTCAATTTCTTTTTCTACTACACTTGAATCAACATCATCCTTGTCCAGGGCGATGGGATGCATGGCAGCTACTTGCATGGCTACATCGCGGCCAGCATCGTAGAAATTGTCAGCAGATTTATTCAAACCTACGAGTACACCCGCTTTGTTGCCCATGTGGATGTAAGGCGCAACCATAGCTGCTTCGAGGCGTTCGTATACAACGTCAATTTTTTCGCCAATTACGCCGACTTGCTCGATGGCTTTTTCACCGATGGTGATGTCTTCGTATGGCAAGGCCAACAGCGCCTCCTGGCTTTCTGGAAATGCTGCCAGAGCGAGTTCCGCAAAACTGCGGGTCAGGGCGATGAAATCTTCGTTTTTGGCAACGAAGTCAGTTTCACAACCCAGTTTAACGATGACACCACGGGTTTTGTCGGGTGATACAAGTGCCAAAACACAACCTTCAGTAGTTTCACGATCTGCACGCTTCAGGGACAATTTTTGTCCTTTTTTGCGCAGCAAATCGATCGCTGTATCGAAATTCCCTTCAGCTTCGACCAATGCGTTTTTGCAGTCAGACATACCGGCACCGGTCATGTCGCGCAACTTCTTAACGTCAGCAGCAGAGATGGTAACGCTCATGGTAAGTGTTGATTTATATGTTGATGAATGGTTGGAATGGGAGCTGTTGGCAATGAGCCTTCAGCTTTCAGCGGCAATCATCAGCAGTCAGTTTTCGGCGCAGAATCTGGCTGAAAACTGACTGCTGATAGCCGATTGCTATCGTACTGCTTCCTTCTCCGCTTTCAGCGACTTACGCTCTTCCAAACCTTGGCGGATTGCTTCTACCATATAATCAGTGATGATTTTTACGGATTTAGAAGCGTCATCATTGCCAGGGATAGCGTAGTCAACCTGATTTGGGTCAGAGTTGGTGTCTACGATACCGAAAGTGCGGATACCCAGTTTGTGGGCTTCAGCAATTGCGATGTGCTCGTGAGAGATGTCTACTACGAAGATGGCAGCAGGCAGGCGGTTCAGGTTGGCGATACCACCCAATACCTTGTCCAGTTTGTCGCGTTCACGCGTCAAAGTCAGGCGTTCTTTTTTGGTTACGCTGGTGAGCGTACCATCAGCAAGCATGCGGTCGATGGTTTGCATCTTCTTCACCGAACGGCGAATGGTTGCAAAGTTGGTCATCATACCACCCAACCAACGGTCGGCGATGAAAGGCATCCCAACAGTCTTTGCTGCTTCAGAAACGATGTCACGAGCCTGTTTTTTGGTCGCAACAAACATGATTTTTTTACCACTTTTGGCCATTTGGCGCATCGCATTGGCGGCGCGATCCAAGGCATCAAGCGTGCGGTTCAGGTCGATGATGTGAATGCCCTTGCGCTCCATGAAGATGTATGGAGACATTTTAGGGTTCCACTTCTTTTTTAAGTGACCGAAGTGAACGCCAGCATCCAAAAGTTCTTTATAAGTAGGCTTGTCCATTATTCCGGATTGAAAAATTAGAAAGAAAACTTTTCCACAAATACAAGTTCCATTAACGCTTGGAGAACTGGAAGCTCTTGCGCGCCTTTGGCTTACCGTATTTCTTACGTTCAACCTCGCGGGCGTCACGGGTAAGGAACTTACGGTCTTTCAATGGCTTGCGGAAGTCTTCGTTCAATTGAATCAGGGCGCGGGAAATGGCCATACGCACTGCTTCAGCTTGGCCTTTAAAGCCGCCGCCAGAAACGTTTACTTTGATATCGTACAGGTTGACTACTGCTACTTCTTGCAGCGGTGCCACAACGGCAATTTGTACGTGAGTTTGTGGGAAGTACTCTTTATAGTCACGACCATTTACCTCGATCTTGCCTTCACCTTTTTTCAGGTAAACACGAGCTACAGATGACTTTCTCCTCCCGGTGGCATTAATTTGTTCAGTCGTCATGTTGACTTGATGTTCCCACGGCTAAGCCATGGGTTGTGTTTACTTCTTAAAATTCAATTCAATCGGCTGTTGTGCTTCGTGTGGATGATTGGCACTTTCGTACACAAACAATTTTTTCACCATTGCACGACCCAAGCGGTTCTTCGGCAGCATACCCTTGATGCCACGCTCTACCAAATAGATAGGTTTGCGCGCCAACAGGTCTTTTGCTACCATGCGCTTCTGACCACCCTGGAATCCAGAGTAAGTCTGGTACTCTTTTTGATTCAACTTATTGCCTGTAAAGCGTACTTTGCCTGCATTAACGATGATCACATAGTCACCCGCATCAAAGTGAGGGGTGTAAGAAGGTTTATTCTTGCCACGCAAAATGTGCGCCACCTGGGAGAACAAACGTCCAGCAATCTCGCCTTCCGCGTCGATCACATACCACTTGCGCTCTACAGTTGCTTTATTCGCATGGGCCGTTCTGTAACTTAACGTATCCACTTGACGATGTTTTTGTAAAGTCAATTAAAATTCAATTTTCGGTGCTTTCTAGCTCAGCTGGCATCACGCCTCCCCCTAAAGCGGTGCAAATGTAAAGTGCTTTTTTTCTTCTTCCAAGCTTTTTTCAAAAAAAAATTCCAAGATTAATTTCATAAATGCCTGAAAAACAGTAAAAATTTTGAACAACAATTTTATTTGCCTCCAACCAACCCTCTGTACCGTAATTGATTCTTTATCCAATTGAATTGCGCAATTCACAAGAATAGAGTAATTTTGCAGCCCTATGGAGAAGAAAACCACCATTTTACCAGTTTTGGCGTTGTTGTTGATGAGCATTTTGTGGCTGAATGGCTGCAAAAGTGAGTTTGAACAAATTCGCACCAGTGGCGATGTGAAAAAGATTTACGCCAAGGCTTTGGAATATTACCAGGCGGAAGAGTGGCAAAAGTCCCAGACGCTGTTGGAGATGATCATCCCCAATGTGCGTGGAACAAAAGAGGCGGAAGACGTGTTTTACAAATACGCTTACACCTTTTACAATTTGCGGAGCTACACATCGGCTTCGTACCACTTCAAAACTTTCGCCAATACTTATGGTGCCAGCCCATTGCGCGAAGAATCAGAATTTATGTCTGCCTATGCGCAATACCAGGAGTCCCCTACTTTTCGTTTGGACCAGGGCAACACCAATCAGGCAATCGAAGAGTTTGAATTTTTTGTCAATACCTACCCAGACAGCAAACGGGTGGCCGAGTGCAACACACTCATCGACCGCCTGCGCCTGAAACTGGAGACCAAAGCATTTGAAGAAGGAAAATTGTACTTCAATTTGCGCTACTACCAATCGGCAGTAAGTGCATTTGAAAACCTGCTGAAGGATTTTCCGGAAACCAAAAATGCCCAGGAAGTGCGTTTAATGATCCTGCGTTCGTACTACGATCTGGCGCTCAACAGTATTCTGGACAAAAGGGAAGAGCGTTTTAAGGAATGCCGTCGTTTGTCGGCTGAATTCCTGGAGCGTTACCCGAAGTCAGAAAGCCTGAAAGAAGTACAAAACATCCAGGATAATTCCAATAAACAGTTAAAATTATTGACCAATGTCCGATATCAAAACCAAAGTGCAAGGTCTGGATCCTAACGTGCGTGCCCGCAATATGGACGCAATGTCCCGCAAATCGGCTAACATTTACGAAACATTGGCGATCATCACCAAGCGTGCCCGCCAATTGAGCGTAGACCTCAAGCACGAATTGCACAACAAGCTGGAGGAGTTTGCGGTGAATTCGGATACCATCGAGGAAATCAGCGAAAACAAGGAGCAGATCGAAATCTCCAAGTTTTACGAGCGTTTGCCGAATCCGGCCATCATTGCTACCGAGGAATTCCTCAGCAACGAAATCGCTTTCCGTTATGTAGAGCGGAAGAAGCGCCCTCAGGAATAACGAAATCAATTGAATGACGAATTTTTCGAATGACGAGTGACGAATTTGGGTTACCCAATATTCGTCACTCGTCATTCGAAAAATTCGTCATTCTCAATTTAAGATCGTGTTGCAAGGCAAAAAAATCATACTCGGTATCTCCGGCAGTATTGCTGCCTACAAATCTGCCTTTCTCACGCGCCTACTGATCAAAGCCGGAGCCGAGGTCCAGGTGTTGATGACACCCTCCGCCCAGGATTTTATTACCCCACTTACCCTTTCCACGCTTTCCAAACGTCCGGTATACAGCGAAGTCAGTTCTGAAACGGGTTGGAACAACCACGTTGAGCTAGGCCTGTGGGCTGATGCCATGCTGATAGCACCGGTTACTGCGACTACTTTGGCGAAGTTGGCCAATGGGCTTTGTGACAATATTCTGGTAGCAGCCTATCTATCGGCACGTTGTCCGGTCTTTTTTGCACCAGCAATGGACCTTGACATGTGGCATCACCCCGCTACCCGGCACAATGTGGAGCGCTTGATCAGTTATGGCAATCAACTCATTCCGGTAGGTGTGGGCGAATTGGCCAGTGGCCTTTCAGGCGAGGGGCGGATGGCTGAACCCGGGGAGATTGTGGCCTATCTAGAGCATTTTTTTGCTCAAAAACAGGATCTGGCTGGCAAAAAAATCTTGCTTACCGCTGGACCCACCTACGAACCCATCGACCCCGTACGTTTTATCGGCAATCGTTCATCCGGCAAAATGGGCATTGCCCTGGCCGATGCAGCAGCCCGTCGTGGCGCAGAAGTTACACTAGTGATGGGCCCATCTAAATTAGCTCCGCAGGAAAAAACTGTGAAACTGATCAAAGTAGAAACCGCTCAGGAAATGCACAACGCGGCGCTACAGTTGTTCCCCCAAATGAACGCCGCCATCCTGGCAGCCGCCGTAGCCGATTATCGCCCCAAAACGGTAGCTACCGAAAAAATCAAGAAAAAAGGGGAGGAGCTACAATTGGACCTGATCAAAAATCCCGATA
>JAAFHQ010000171.1 GCA_013298445.1 Chitinophagales bacterium
ATGACGGGTACTTTTTTGTCCCCTTTGGGGCGGAAGATATCGGTGGCGAGGCGGATGCCGTCGCGCATGGGCATCATTACTTTTTGATCGACGATTGCGATCTCTTGTAATTGTTTGAGCACATCGGTCTGCGGGGCTGCGGCCTGCGACCATAGTTTTGGCGTCAGGAGCACGAAGGCCAATAACGCATACCATAGTTGATTTTTCATACTAAAGCTTTCTGGTTTCACAAAGTTGAAAGCTAAGGAATAGCTGGCAAAAATGGATGACCATTTTGCAGCTCACTGATAAATAGCTGACAAAATCGGAAACTTACAGCTTACCGTGTGTGGCGGGTAGCTGACTGCTGATAGCTCAAAGCTGATTGCTAAGACCGCTTACCCAATTGTACATTCAAAAACAAATTCAAGAACAAAGGTTGGTTCTTCACATTGGGCGCAGTTTCTGTCTCAATCATGATGGGCACCTTTTGAAAGTAAAAATCGGCCATGATGCCTACTTCAAAAGCTTTGACGAATTCATCAAAAGCGCCCCAGTCAAAATGCAGGGCAACTTTGGCGTGACCGCCGGGTAGGAAACGAGATTCACCCAAGCCCTTCGAAAAACCATCCGCACCATAAATGCTGTTGATGTCGAGGAAGCGGGTTTCATTCTCGGCAGAATATTTTTCACTGCGGAAATTGCGGTTAAAATCTTCAGGTACGTAGCGCAAGAGCAAATAATATGGCTTCAGAATCCCCAAACTGGCACCAGCGGAATAATCCAGACCCAATGCCAAACCTTTGCGGCGTGCTTTTTCAGAGAGGTAGCGCTTTTCGCCAAAAGTGGCACGCAGCGCATAAAAGTTATTTTGTTTGCCGTACACAAAGCCCCGAAATGCACCTTCCAGCGCAGCGATTTGATTGCTTTTGTTTTGACGGGTTTCACGCACGTGTTTGAGTTCACCCAGCTCAATGCCCCAATAGGAGGTGCGGTTGTAAGCCCGGATGTTGCCAAACTGGACACCCGCAGCAATGCCATTGGTATGCGGTTTGAAGTTGAAGGCAAACTCCTTATTGTAAACGACACCTTTGCGGCTTTGGTAGTTGTTTTGGTTGAGGGAAAGCGTCTGTTGGGCGCTTGCCAACATGGGCAAAACCAGGGCCAGGGCCAGACTTATGTAGCGTATGTTGATGTTTTTCATTTTCTTAAGGTTATATTCGCCGAGATGACATTAACTTTAAACAAACCAGTAGCAAAATGTTCGCTCTGCCTTTGATTTAAATGTACGATTTTTTGGAAAAAAGTATACTTTCTATGCTGCATTTTTCCAAAAAAGACAAATTTCCGTATGCAGATCACCATTTACAGCACCAATCCTTCACCACGCCTTGACTATGTACTCAAGGTTTGTTTTGAGCACCTGTCTGCACATACTTATACCTGTACTTACGATAAAAACATCTACCTCCGATCTGCTGGAGCTAAGATAAATTACAGCAAAGTTTCACTGGATCCCGATGAATTGTGGGTCACTCCGGAAACTTTGCTGTTTCAAACCAGTCTGCAACACTTCCCTGTACAGGTAAATTGGGTCGAAGGTTGCCCCTGGTTGAGTTTTGAAGAAAAAAATGCGGGGCATTTACCCGCCGATCCCTTTGCCAGTAGTTTTTACCTCCTGAGCCGTTATGAAGAGTATTTGCCTTTTGAAGCGGATCAACATGGTCGCTTCAGTGCGGCGCAAAGTTTGGCCAAGCGGGAAGGCTTTTTACAAATGGCGGTGGTACAACGCTGGTTGAACGCTCTGCTGAGAGTTTTGCAGCAAAAAATCCCTGCTTTCGAACCCAAATTGCTGCCGTATCACTTTGCACCCACTTACGATGTGGACATGCCCTGGGCTTTTTGTTATCGGCCCTGGTGGAAGCAATGGGGGGGCAGCCTGAAGGACTTGCTTGTGGGTAAAAAACAACGTTGGCAAGACCGCAGGCGAGCCCTTAAAAACCCCGAAAATGACCCGTTTTACACTTTTGGACAGCTGCACAAGTGGCATGAAAAATATGGCCTATCTCCCCGCTTTTTCTTGCTAATGGGCGATGCCGCGCAATATGACACCAATCCATCTCCCGGTTTGCCTGCCCAACAGGCGCTGATTCAGGATTTGGCAACACGTTATCCTCTGGGCATTCACCCATCCTATTGGTCCAATTTGGAGCCTGAGCGGCTGGCGATGGAGAAACAACGTTTGGAAAAAATAGCTGCTCAAACCATCACCCATAGTCGCCAGCATTTCCTCAAATTGCATTTGCCAGAAACTTACCGCCGCTTGATTGCAGCGGGTATTCAGGCCGATTATTCGATGGGTTATGCCGATGATACGGGGTTCCGTGCGGGCACTGCGGTGCCTTTCCCTTGGTACGATTTAGAGCGTGAGTCATGTACCAATTTGATGATACATCCTTTTGTAGCGATGGATGTCACACTCCAGCAATACCTGGGTTTAAGTGCTGAGGAGGCTTACTCTCGCCTTAAAGATTTGCACCAGGAAGTAAAACAGGTAGGTGGGCCATTTTGTCTATTGTGGCACAATAGCTCTTTTTATGCCGAAGATGGCTGGGCTGGCTGGGGGAAAATGTATGAGCGGGTGCTCCAGCTCGCAAAACCAGCCACAACCTAGAATTTTAAAGCTTCTTTTTCTAAGGTGACCCCTAGGGTGTCTATGGTGTCTAAGGTGGTGAAAAAGAAAAAAGACCTGCGGAGCAGGGCACTTGTATTCACCACCGTAGACACCATAGACACCATAGGATTCACCTCAGATTCATTCGGCCAAAAACTGAAAGACCCGCTCCAAGGGCTGCACCACTGGTGAATTATCCGCATTCACCTCCATGATATCCGCCATGTAATCCCACCATTTGCGCATGATGGGCAAGCCCGGCAGCAGGTCTACGGTATGATCGGTACGGCGCTTTTGGTAAGCAAAAAGATGCCCAGTGTGTGGCTCCAGAAAGATTTGGTAATCCAAAATCCCGGCCTCTTTGATTGCCACCGATAACTCCGGCCAGATTTCGTCATGGCGGCGTTGGTACTCTACTTCATTGCCTTTGATGAGGTAGAGCACGAAAGCGATTTCTTCAGTATTTGCCATTATGGATAGTTACAAACGTTGAAACATTAATTTTACCGGCCCTTTCAGCCCCGAAGGTACCGGTGCCCAGTTGGAAGCATCAAAGGGCTGGTAGCGGATGTCCACAATATTGATGTCGTAGAATTTTTTCCAAGGCGTTTTTTGCCGATCCAGGTAACGCACCCGATTGGCGGAGAGGTTGGTCACCTCGATCTGGATGGTATTTTCTTTTTGCAAAACCCCTTCTGGTACATTGAGCACAAAGGGCAAACTCCAAATCGAACCCAGGTCGCGGCCATTGATGCTCACCTTGGCCATTTCCCGCACATCACCCAGGTCCAGGCGCGCAGGTTTCCCTGCCTGGAATTCTGGCAAAGAAAAGCTCAGGCTGTAACGCCCAGTTCCACTGAAATACTGTGCCAAGGTATCTGGCGCTAGGGTCCAGGAAGCCAGGGTGTCAGCTTGATAGCCTTTTGGTACGAAGGGTTTGCCATTCAAAAACTCCACTTTCCATGGCCCCGTAAAATCCTTCACATCCGCCTCTTCAAAAGGCAGTGGCCAACGGGTAAGTGTGCTATCCGCCTTATCCAGGGCCTCCACGAAAATGCTGGAGCCCGGTGCCAGTTGCAAAAAGGTTTCTATGTTATCAGGACCCAAGGTTCTGAAACCCTCCCAGCCACTTTGTTGGCTCAGCGGATCGTATAATTTCACCATTTTGGCATTGCAGGCCAAACGAACTCTGCCTTCTTTAAACCGTCCTGACAAGTTGCTGATGAAGTACAAGGTGCCTTTATCGGTCTTTTTGCGGATAAAGGACAATCCTTTTTCAGCCAAAAATTCCCGACGTACCCCAGCCTTGCTGAGTGCTGCCCCCAAATCCCGAACCAGGGTGATTTGAAAATTCGCCATCAAGGTTTGCATGGTTTTTTGCCGCTCGTCGTAATTGTTCCAGCCGTTTACTGAACGAGGCAATCTGGCTTCAAATAAAATCGAGGCTCCAGCCTGCTTCAGCCGAACCAAGGCCTGGAGTGTCGCCAGTGGGAGGTATTCGGTTACAGGCAAAACCAGCGACTTGTAACGCGCACCACCCGTGGAAACCAGGGCGCCATTTTCAACCTTTAAACCCTGAATTTGACGATCGGAAACAAAATCATAGGCCAGACCTTGTGCGCTCATCCAGGCAGAAGTTCGCCCAAAAGGACTATCTTTTATATCATGCACCATCGAGTGAACTTCCATCGGGTGGGTTTTGCCCTTGCGCCCTGCGGCATGCCACACGTCGTAAATGGGGAAATAGAGCAACACATCGTTGTCGGGTTTGGCAGCTTGCAAGCGGCTTTGGCTGCGCTCGATGTAGGCGTTCAGTTGTGGCAAAAATGGCCAGAAATGACTTTGTTGATTAAAATTGGTGGAGGCATAAAACAACCAACCCGGAAACTCTGCGCCCGGAGGAGAATATGGTACCCCATGGTAAAAAATATGGTTGACTCCGGATACCAAACACTCGTCTACAATGGGTTTGACTTGTGAAAGGGCTACTTTGAAGTGGTTGCCCAACCAGGTGGCCGTTTCACAAGACACCATTTTGCGCCCGGCTACATGCGCTGCCGAGGCTGCCCATTTAATCACAAAAGCATCGGGTTCGCCAAAACGTTTGACTTCATAGTCAGGGTCTACGCGGTAACCGGGAATGCCATAAGGTTTGCTGCCAAAAAACTCGGTTTCAGGTACATCGGAAGCGGCGTAGAGGTCGAGCAGGTTGGCAGGGGCACCGTGGGCTTCGTTGCGCACAATTTTGCCAAACTGTTTACCCAGTGCCATCAGGGGCTTGGTGAAATCTTCCAGCAGGACGTCAGAAATGGTCTCGTGGTAGTCGGCCCAAATCCGTTTTTCTCTATCGGTAATTGCAGTGTCCTGCGCCAGTACATCCAGGTGGGTCAGCAGGTCATAGCCGCGTAGTTGTTGGAATTTTTGTACAAAATTATTGGTCCAGTTGGCGCCGTATACTTCGTATGAATCGTTGTAAAAAGCCCGCACGCCGTAGTTTTTGGCCATAAACACCTGGGCAAAAGTTTGAAAGTAGGTTTTGATGGCCGTGGCGTTGAAGTGATCGAGCACCCAACCTTCGGCACCGGGGGCGGCTCGTTTTACTTTTTGCCCGGTTGGCAATTGGTACAGGGCATAAAGGTTGCTTTCCTGTGGGTATTCCCAACTAATGCCTTTGCTGATGTCCAGTTTTCTGACAAAAGCGTTGTGTGAATAGGCGGAAACTGCGATCAGTTTGGCGTTTTTCCACTTTTCAGGAACGGCGGGCAGTTGGGTAATTTTTTCCTTGGCCTTCACATCGATTCTTTGCACCTGAAAGGCTTGTGCAGCATCTTGCGGCTTGACTTCTGCGCCGCCAAAAGGCCAGCCAGTGCCGAGGGTCATGTCGATACCCAAACCCAGTCTTTTGGCCTCGGTGCAGGTGTAATCCAGCATGGCCAACCACTGCGGACTGAGGTAGGGGATAAAATTGGCTTCTTCGCCTTTTACGCCGTAAATGGGAATAATGTGCAAGCCCCCAAACCCGGCTGCCGAAAAATCTTCCAGGTTTTTTTTGAGGTCGGCTTTGTTGACGGCACTGCCCATCCACCACCAGTAAGCCCAGGGCTTGGCGGAATTAACTTGGGCGCTGAGGAAAAAGGGAAGGATGAGGAGTAAGGAGAGGGTGGTGAAAAGCTTGGATAAGCTCTGCAAGCGGAAAAATGACTTGGACATGCGCTGTAGGTAATTTTTGTTGAAGAAGTTAGGGGGGTAAAGGTAAGATACTTTCCTGGGCTGTCCTGTGGGTTGGTGAGATAAGATTTTTCTGAAAAATTTCGACCAACTGTTTATAGTCTTTCAATTGGCTGTTGAGGTCTAATATGTTTGCAATAAATACTACCAGATCATTTAACCAAGCAATGCTATGAAATTATTAGTTTTTGGTAACTTTGCATAGCTTTTGGAACACAAACCAACTACAAGGAAATGCCATGAACCCAAATGACGAAGTACTAGATGATCTTATTGATGTAGATGTAGAGGTAGTTGATAAAGACCAACTAAGTCAGACGGAGGTCGTTCGGTTACCCTTTGATGTGAATGCAGTAAAAGTTAAGTCGCAAGCGCTGAACATCGGTCAATTAGTCGAACTGTTAGAACAAAAGATCATTCGGTTTGATACAGATTTTCAACGCAGACCATATTTATGGGATGAAATAAAACAAAGTCAATTTATAGAATCTATTATTTTAAATCTCCCTATCCCTTTATTTTATTTTTTTGAAACAGAACAGAGCAATTGGGAGATTGTTGATGGATTACAACGCATAAGTACAATTAGAAGATTTATCACTGAAGATGACTTGGTGTTAAAGGGTTTGGAATTTAATGAAGATTACAACGGAAAGAAGTTTTCAGAGTTGCCCAATCCTATTAAATGGCGCATTAAATTGCTTTCGTTAAGTGTTTCTGTTTTGGAGAAAGGAACACCAGATTCTGTAAAATATCTTTTGTTTAAACGCCTAAATAGAGGAGGATTAGATTTAAAGCCAGCCGAAGTGCGCAACGCGATTTTTCGAAATGGGGGCGCACAATTGGTCGCGTATTTATCACAACTAGACGAGTATGATAAAAAAAAGAACAAGGTAGCTTCTGCTACGGAACAAGGGTTAGCTTTTGCAAAAGCTACCCATTTTAAGATTAAATCTGATCGCATGGAAAATAGAGAATGGGTAACTCGTTTCCTAGCCTTTTACTTAATTTTACCTACTAAATATGAGGGCAATATGGAATTATTTTTAAATGATGGTCTCAAAGTTTCGGAAACCCTTCCAAAAGCAGATATTAGCAAGTTGAAATATGATTTTAAAAGAGCTATGCATACTGCCTATGAAATATTCAGAGATTACACTTTCAGGAAAATGAATGGTAGGAATGAGAAAAAAAAACCTATCAACATAGGGTTGTTTGAAACATTAAGTGTTTGCCTCGCTCAATGTAATGACCAGGAAAGGCAATTGTTAATAGAGCGTGCCGAGTTGTTTAAAGACAAATTCATAGCACTCCATAACGAACCGGATAGGAGGTTTCTGGGGTCAATAACTAATGGTACAACTCAAAAAGAAAACGTAAGAACCCGGTTTGAAAAAATTAAAACGCTTATAATTGAAACTTTGCAATGATTACAAAACTAAATGTGCAGAATTTAAAATCGCATAAAGACACTAGCTTGTCTTTGGGTGCGTTAACAATTCTTTGTGGACAAAACGGAGTAGGAAAATCTACCATTATTCAATCCCTATTATTACTGAGACAAACTCACTTATTGGGGCGTTTGGAAGAAGGGTTACAACTAAATGGTGATTTGTGCCAGATAGGTTCAAGTAAAGATGCTCTTTACTTTAATCCCGAATTTGATGGTGTTAAAATAAACTTAGAATTTGAAGAAAATAAAACAGCACAATGGAGTTTTAAGGCAGGAGATGGTACCGATAACTTTCTCTATGCTGAAGAATCAGAAAAAAATAAGTCTTTATTGGAAAGTTGCGGACTTTTTAGACGTAAAGATTTTCAATACATAAGTGCAAGTCGATCTCCAATGGAGTTTTATCCCAAAAAAGACTATGAAGTGGTTCAGAACCGCCAATTATCCTTAAACAATGGCAATGGCGAATTAGTAGCGCATTTTCTTGATTATTACGGGAAAGAAAAAGTTGTATGTGAAACTATTCTTAGCAAAAACACCCCTTACAAAGAGTTACTTGCTCAAACTGTGGCTTGGGAGCGTGAAATTAGCTCTAATGTGAACATTCATATTGGCCGTATTGGGGAATACTACCAAATTACATATAGTTTTGACACATCTGATTCTAATCGAACACCAGAATTTAAAAGCAGCAATGTTGGCTTTGGTATTGGTTATACCTTACCGCTTATTGTTGCTATACTTTCTGCTAAACCAGGCAGTCTTATATTGTTAGAAAACCCTGAATCTCATTTACATCCCTATGGACAAGCTAAAATAGCCGAGTTAATTTGTCTTGCGGCACAAGCAGGTATCCAGATTATTATCGAGACCCACAGTGATCACATAATAAATGGAACATTGGTTGCCATAAAAAAGGAATTGATTCATAAGGATCAAATTAGAATCTATTATATAGACCGAGACGAAGAAAATCTTAAATCACGGACTACAGAAGTTCAACTAATAAAAGGTGGAAAAATTGAAAATCAGCCCCAAGGATTCTTCGACCAAATGCAAATGGATTTAAAAAATTTAATGGGATTTTAGTCATGGCATTGAAGATATTTGTTTTTTTGCCTCAAAGCGATGATGCTATTGTGCAGATTGTTGATTCTGAAGCAGCATTCAAAGCCTTTATGCTCCTATTCTCAGAGTCAATTAGCCTTATACGTACCAGGAAACATACTCAAATTCTTTATGACAAAGACAACCTCGCTTCTTTTTTCGAAAAATGTAAATCTTGGTACTGGGTAGACGGTTCGTATTTGGATAGCATCCCTGAACAAGTTCGTATCCTTTTGGGACAAAACTCTCGTGAAATAACTGACAATAGCACCTCTTTGGTGGTTAGCACAAACGTTTATTTAATATGGAATCTGGTCGATTTTTATGCGTGTAAAATGGTGGAAATTGCACCTCGTCTTGTATGCGAGGTTGCTGAACGACTGTTTCATTTCCCCGAAGAATCTGTTTTACTACTAAATTTTAGCAACGCAATTTCAACGGATCGCCCTGCTGTGCTTGTTTTTAAAGATGAAGTTAATTTACAAAACCCTCATCCACAAGACCCTCCTCTACCCAATAATTTTGTTCATATTCCTACTGCGGTAAGCAAGCAAGAATTAATAGACTGGCTGGATAATTTTTCGACTCAAATTGGACTGTTAAAAGTTGCTCCAAATCAAATCCAAACACTTATAAAAAAAGGCCAGACAGAATCAGTATTTAAAAGATTAGATTCCCCTAAAGTACTAGGCGAGCAATTGCATATGCACTTTAAAGATGACGATGAGAGTGCTCTAAATATAGATGGGAGTTGGAAACATGGCAATTACAACATTCCTACTTCTGCTAAAGAACAACTAAGAGAATGGGGCTTTATTGTGCCCTAATTGATAATTATGTTAATAGAGACGCACGCCGAGAGTGAGGGTGCGTCTCTGTTGCCTACGACACCTTCCCCCGCACCGCCATCGGTTTCAAATCCGTCAACTCCGCAATGCTCACCTTCCGGTTCTGCTCAATGCTCTTCCGAGCCGCAATCCCGATCAGGCAAGACATCGCACCATCCCGAGTCCCCGCCTTTAAACCAAATGGATCGGCCATATTTGGGTCGCGGAAAATCATGTCGTGCATCCGTTTGTCGCCACCGC
>JAAFHQ010000172.1 GCA_013298445.1 Chitinophagales bacterium
TCATGCCCAATCTTTCTTTAGGCGCGATGTAGAGGTTGGCTGGAAAAATGGCGGCGGTGCTCATTTTTTCAATACGTTTGCCCGTTTCTACCTCGATCATTTCGATCTCGTCAATTTCGTCGCCAAAAAACTGAATCCGGTAGCCATAGTCTACGTAGGGCAAATTGATGTCCACCGTATCGCCACGTACGCGGAAAGTGGCCCGTTTGAATTCAATTTCGGTCCGGGAATAAAGGCTTTCTACCAATTTGTACAAAAAGGCATTTCGCGAAATGACCTGCCCCTTTTGGATGCGGATGATCCCGGTTTTGTAATCTTCCGGGTTACCCATACCATAGATGCAGGAAACCGAAGCGACGATGATGATGTCGCGCCGCCCTGAAAGCAAATTGGAAGTAGCCCGTAAGCGCAACTTATCTACCTGTTCATTGATCTGCAAGTCTTTTTCAATGTAGGTATCGCTCACCGAGAGGTAAGCCTCGGGTTGGTAATAGTCGTAATAAGAAACAAAGTATTCGACGGCGTTGTCAGGAAAAAAATCCTGCAACTCGCCATACAATTGTGCGGTGAGGGTTTTGTTGTGGGTCAGCACCAAAGTTGGGCGGTCCACATTGGCAATCACATTGGCTATGGTGAAGGTTTTACCAGAACCCGTTACGCCCAAAAGGACCTGGGATCGTTCACCTCTGTTCAATCTATTGGTTAATTCAGCAATGGCAACGGGCTGATCGCCAGTCGGGGAATATTTGGAAACGAGTTGGAATGACATCTGTATGCTGCGTTTGGAAGAGCATAAAAATACAAAAAGTTTTGATCATTCCAAACTCGTTTTTAGTGCCGCTATACGCTCTTATGCGGCGCCTACTGTGCTTGTCTTTTTATTCACGTAGTACATGTCCAATTCACCTTTGTTCTTAGCCGGCATTTTGCCACGATAGTTGCAATCGTAGCGGTAACGGATCAGGTTGTAGGTATCTTGCGAAATGTTTACCTGACCAGCTTCGCTATTGGCTTCGATGCGAGAAGCGAGGTTTACCGTATCGCCCCAAATGTCGTAGGCAAATTTCACATCCCCTACCACTCCTGCTACAACTGGCCCGGTATGTAGACCGATGCGGGCTTCAAAATAAGGCTTACCTTGTTTGATGCGCAGCTCCTTGTATTCTTCCAGGTAAGATTGCATGTCGAGGGCGGCCTGAACTAGGTTGTTCGGTAATCCTTTTCGTTCGGATAAACCAGACGCACACATATAAGCATCCCCGATGGTTTTGATTTTTTCAATGTCGGGATACTGCTTGGTGATGTGGTCAAAAGCTTTGAAACATTTATCCAATTCTTCTACCAATTCTTCGGGAGTCAGCTGCTCCGCTATTTTGGTAAAATTGACAAAGTCTGAAAAAAGTACAGTGACTTGGTCAAAACGCCGCGCTTTGGCTTTGCCGTTGGCTTTGAGTTCGTCAGCAATGTTTTTAGGCAAAATGTTGAGCAGGAGTTCCTCGTTGCGCAATTTCTCCTGTTCGATGATTTTGTTCTTTTCGGCAAGGGTTCTTTCCCCACGCTGCTTGGCTTTGAATCGACCAAAAAGCAACATGGAGAGCAGCAAGAAAAATGCCGCTGCCAGCCCACTCAACTGGATGAATTTGGTTTGGGTGACTACTTCGATTTTGCGTTTTTCAGCTTCTAGTTCTGCTTCAGCCAGGCTGGCTTCCTTTACTTTTAATACCAATTCTTGCTCTAGTTTTTCTCGCGAAAGTTGTTTGACCTCTGCTTCCTTGGCTTTGGCAGCGTCTTCGGCTTCAACTTTGGCTTTGGAGATGGTCTGAATGTCTTCCTCTTTGCGGGTAATCACTTCCTCGGCCATCAGGTTTTTTTCCTCCAGCTTTTCGTTGGATTCCGCCAGTTTTTCTTTTTCGGTGCTCAACTGGTTTTTTTCCGCAGAAAGATCGGCCAGGCGACCTTGAATTTGGTTGATCTGGGCTTCGAGGTTGCGTTTTTCTCTTTCGAGTGAGGAGCGCTGGGAGTTGTACTTGTTTTCCAGGTCACTCATGTTGTAGCCCTTGGAATTGACGAACCTGAAGGCGTCACTGGTGTGTCTAAAAGCGTCATCGTATTCCCGCTTTTTGGCAAAATACGAGCTCAGTTTTTCGGTACTGCGGGCCAACATATCCAGGTCGTTGGCCTCCTTGGCGAAGTTGATGGCATTCTTCATGTAGAGTTTGAAGTTACCTTCATCTTTCTTGCGCTCGGCAATGGTGGCGATCAAGTAGTTGCTGGCAGCGGCTTGAACTTTGTTGCCGCTACCAGCGGATTCTCTAGCAGCTCCTTTGGCATAGTTCAAAGCCTTTTCCACATCGGTTGCCAAATAGGCGTTGGCCAATTGCTGATTGAGGGTGATTTTTTCCTGCGCATTGGTCGTTTCCTGGAGCTGCTTTTCCAGTTCCGGGATCGACTGGGCCCAGATCATGTTGAGGGAAAAAAGGATGAGCAGACCTATTACACTATATTTCATGGTCAAGTGACAATTTTTTGAACTACAAGATAACTCTAAAAAGCACGATTTAGTATTTTTTTCATGCGTTTTCAGACAGCAAAACTTATGTAATAAGGGAAGATTGGTTAAAATGTTACAGTTTGAATTGTCATTTCAGATTAACAAAACCAAAAATAATCCAGCCCTGCCCTAAGCCTTAATTCATCCAGCAAGGCTTTAATCGTGATTTGGTCAGCTGGTGCACTTACCGAAATGATGATTTGCATCGGCCCCAACTCTTTTAACTTGGATTCCTCCTCCATGATTACCCCATAAATTTGTTGCCCCCACTTGCGGGGATTGTCACATACCCAGCGAAACTTTACTTTGGCCTCGTTGAGCATGGTCGCAAAAGTTTTACCCCTTGGCCCAGCCCCCCACAGGACCAATTCCCGGGTGGGGTCGTGATCCAGGGCTAGAAACCAGGGTAGTTTCACCCGGAAGTACTTCTGCATGTCGTATTCCTCATTCATACGAGTGGTGCGGTCTGCATGGTCGCGCCAGTAGAGGAGCACTTCGGGGACGGTATGTGGTTGGAGGCCAATTTGGCGGAAGCGGAAAATCAGGTCGTAGTCTTCGGGTTTGATGTTGGGTTCAAAGGCACCTGCACGCAGCAAGTCTTCGCGATACACCAACCAGCAAGGAGCAGGAATCGGGCAATCGCGGTAAATTTCTTCCCATTGCCGGCCTTCCAGATTGACTTTATTGATCCATTCGCCGTAGCGGGCGTAACCTTCCCCCAATTGGTCGTCGGAAAAATATTTTACCAAACCAGTGCTTAAATGCCCAGGGCCGTTGGCGACCAGCAAGTGATACATGCGCTCCAGTTTATGCGGGGCCATGATGTCGTCAGCATCCATGCGGGTGATGAGGGCACCAGCGCTTTGCTCTAGGGCCAGGCGCAAGGCGGGAATCACGCCCTTATCGGGATTGCGCAATGGGCGGATGCGTGCGTCCCGCTGTTGGTAGTCTGCCAGAATTTCCGGAGTGCTGTCGGTCGATTGATCGTCGATGGCGAGCAACTCCCAATCCGGATAAGTTTGGGCCAAAATACTGTCCAAACACTCTGCCAAATATCGTTCTTCGTTGAAAATTGGCAGCAGGATACTGATACGCATGGTGGATCGGATGGTTGAGGGAGGTTGAGAAAGTTGAGAGAGGTTGAGGCTGCCGCGAGCGACTTGCACCTCGACTTAGCTTGGTGACCGACGCTGCAGCAGCCTCAACCTTCTCAACCTCCCTCAACTTTCTCAACAGATTTGTAAAAGGCACAAAAGTAATGGAGCTAGTGTGAAATGACAAAAATTATATTTTGCCAGACACCTTTGGATGAAATTTATGTCCAACATCCATTCAGGAGGCAAAAAAAAGAACGGGTAGCTAGCCTTTTTACCATCTGAAAAAAGATTTCAATTGTATAACTGTTAATTTTTCTTTTGATTATCAGTTCTAAAGCCTAACTTTGCCGCGATTTTGAAGCATCGGAATCAATTAATCTTCAAACTGTTGATATAGTTATGGCAAATATCGGTCACGTCAAGCAGATCATTGGACCCGTAGTAGACGTATCCTTTGCCAACGAGACTCTTCCAGAGATCTTCAACGCATTGGAAATCAAACGCACGAATGGTGATGTACTTGTTTTGGAAGTACAACAACACTTGGGTGAAGACAGTGTTCGCGCAATTGCAATGGATTCCACGGACGGTCTTACCCGTGGCACAGAGGTAGTCGACACTGGTCGCGCTATCGCAATGCCCGTTGGTGAAGGCATCCGCGGTCGTTTGTTCAACGTAGTAGGTCAAGCAATTGATGGTATTCCTCAGCCTGACAGCAGCCAGGTTTATTCCATCCACCGCAAGCCACCTGCATACGAAGACCTGTCTACGTCCAAAGAAATCCTGTATACGGGTATCAAGGTTATCGACTTGATCGAGCCATACATGAAAGGTGGTAAAATTGGTCTCTTTGGTGGTGCGGGTGTAGGTAAAACCGTATTGATCCAGGAGTTGATCAACAACATTGCCAAGGGATACGATGGTATCTCCGTATTTGCAGGAGTGGGCGAGCGTACCCGTGAAGGGAACGACTTGATGCGTGAAATGTTGGAAGCCGGTATCATCAATTACGGCGAAAAGTTCATGCACTCCATGGAAGAAGGTGGTTGGGACCTCAGCGGCGTAACCATTGACGACCTGAAACAATCAAAAGCAACCTTCGTATTTGGTCAGATGAACGAACCCCCTGGTGCGCGTGCACGGGTGGCACTTTCCGGTTTGACCATTGCAGAATACTACCGCGACGGTGACCTCAGTGATCCTACTGGTGGCCGCGATATCCTTTTCTTTATCGACAACATCTTCCGCTTTACTCAAGCAGGTTCGGAAGTATCCGCACTTTTGGGCCGGATGCCTTCAGCGGTAGGTTATCAGCCTACGCTGGCTACCGAGATGGGTTTGATGCAAGAACGGATTACTTCTACCCGCCGTGGTTCCATTACCTCCGTACAGGCGGTATACGTACCTGCGGATGACTTGACTGACCCTGCGCCAGCAACTACCTTTGCGCACTTGGATGCCACTACGGTATTGAGTCGTAAAATTGCTTCCCTGGGTATCTATCCTGCGGTGGATCCTCTCGATTCTACTTCTCGTATCCTCGACCCTCGGGTGATTGGTGACGAGCACTACAATACTGCTCAACGGGTGAAAAATCTGCTGCAACGCTACAACGAATTGCAAGACATCATCGCCATCCTTGGTATGGAAGAATTGTCGGACGAAGACAAGTTGGTCGTATTCCGTGCGCGGAAAGTACAACGTTTCTTGTCCCAGCCATTCCACGTTGCTGAGCAATTTACAGGTTTGAAAGGTGTATTGGTTCCAATCGAAGAAACCATCCGTGGCTTCAACATGATCATGGACGGCGAAGTAGACCAATATCCTGAATCTGCTTTCAACCTCAAAGGTACCATCGATGATGCCATTGAGGCGGGTAAGAAAATGTTGGCGGAAGCCGCTTAATATTGAGTTGAGAAGTTCAGGAGTTGAGAAGTTCAGGCTACCGCGAGCGTCGTTGACAACGACACTTTAGCGCAGCTCAACTTCTCAACTTTCTCAACCCCTCAACTCCTCAACTCCTCAACTATGAATATTACCGTACTTACTCCTGATCGCGAAATTTTCGCAGGTCCGATCAAATCGGTAAAAGTGCCGGGTGTAAAAGGGGAATTTCAGATCCTGCAAAACCACGCCCCGATCGTATCGGCTTTGTCGGCGGGCAAAGTGACGATTGTAACGGGTGCTGGTGACTACCGTTTTTACGACCTGGGTAAAAAAGAACAGGTAGAAGACAGTCAGGCCGAGCGCAAGATTGTTTTTCAGGTAGAATCCGGTTTTGTTGAAGTGCTGAACAATGAGGTTTCACTACTGCTCGCAGGCGTGAAAGCTTGATACGATAAATAATCCGCCGTAAGGTGGGTTATTATTTTGCTGAGTTTTTTAGAGGAGGGTAGTCCGGCATTCGGGCTACCCTCTTTTGGTTTTAAAGCTATTTTTTTGATGTGGACTGCCATAAGGTTGTCAGTGACTTGTGCTTAATTTGTAGCATCAAATGCCTGGAGTTATGGAAAAACTGGATTTAAGCAAAGAATTCAAAAGCTATTACACGGCCAAAACACAACCTACCATTGCCCAGATTGAAGCTGCGCAATTCCTCTCCATCCCCGGCCAGGGCGATCCGGATGATGCTGACTTTAGTGTCAATATTCAAGCTTTGTATACCACGGCCTATGCCCTCAAATTTGCCTACAAACAAAAAGGACAGGATTTCGTGGTTGCCAAACTGGAAGGTTTATGGTGGTTTGATGAACAGAAATACGCGGGATTGTCCATGATCGAATCGGTACAAAAAGTGCCGCGCAAAGCCTGGGAGTACCGCTTGCTCATTCGTATGCCTGAATACGTTACAGCTGCGGAGGTGGAACAGGCCATTCAAACTGCCGTAACAAAAAAACAAGTGGATCGGGCTCAAAACATTAGTCTACACCAGTTGAATGAAGGTAAAGTGGTGCAAATGTTACACATTGGTCTTTTTGCTACAGAGATTGAGACTTTGCTGGAAATGGGGAAATTTATGGAAGCGAATCAAATGGCCAGGAATGGATTGCACCACGAAATTTACCTTTCGGATTTTCGCAAAACTGCCCCCGAAAAACTGAAAACCATTTTGCGCGAGCCGGTTAAATAAGCACACAGTATGCCTGAACCTAGAGGAAAAACCAAAATGCAAAATGTCAATTTCCAGTCCGTCGAGGAATTTTTGGCTTTTCTGCCACCAGAAGAATTGGAAGTGGTAGAGTTTTTGCGTCAACTCATTTACGATTGTATTCCAGATGTGAGCGAGAAGCTGAGCTACAATGTTCCGTATTTCAAACGGCACAAAACAATCTGCTTTATTTGGCCGGGCTCGGTGTTGTGGGGCAAAAAGCAGAGTTATACTGGAGTAAGGTTAGGTCTCACCCAAGGTCATTTGTTGACCGATGAAATGGGTTACCTGAATTTAGAAGGGCGTAAACAGGTGGCCTGGAGGGATTTTGAGCGGGTAGAGGACATTGATGTGGCCTTGGTGCAGGCATATGTGTACGAGGCGGTGGTGGTGGATGAGGAGATGGCGAAAGCGAAGCGTAAACAATAATCAGCCCCTGGCCATCTCTCCCGGATTCACTCCCGTCCAGCGTTTAAAAGCCCGCCGAAAAGCACCAGGGTCGGTATACCCCAACATATACGCAATCTCATTGGCGGTGAACTGTTTGCGTTTTACCAGGCCAATGGCCATTTCGGAGCGCAGTTCTTCGATGATTTGTTGAAAGGTGAAACCTTCAACTTGTAGTTTGCGCTGCAAGGAGCGCTCAGCCATCCCTAGTTTTTTAGCGACTTCCGATAGACTTGGTGCTTGCTGTTGAAAATTGTCCATGATCACTTTTCTAATCATGGCTACCACATTGGTACTGCCTTGCTGGTGGCGTTCGATGTACTCCTTAGCCAATTGTTCGAATAGTTTGAGCAACTCCGCATTGTACCCAATCACGGGTAGCTTAACATCCGCCCATTTAAGAACAAGACTACAAGTGGGTTGATTGAAGCGCAAATCCTTGCCAAGGATGCGCTGGTAAGTCGCCAGTTTATCATTTGATCCCGCATAAGAAAAGGTAGTGTATAAGGGAGCAATTTTTCGACCAGACAACATTTGTGCAACATGCAGTATTCCCGACATGGAAATTTCAACCGAATGGCGGGCAGATTCAGGGTAGTGTAACCAATACATTTCTGTGGGTGCCAACTCTATTTTGAATTCATGTAAATCGGCATGCACCCGATAATAAAACATCTCTGAAAAAGCCAGATTGAACTTGGCCAAGTTGTTGATGGCCGTTTCCAGATTAGGGCTGCTTTGCATCAGGTGACCAACCAGGCCCAAAGCCATTTCACTACTCAACTCTCCACACAAAAGGCCGATCATGGGGTTGCCACTGAGCTCTTGCGCAACATCCCAAACCACCGCACCCAATCGCCAGTCCACCATCGAATCGCTTTGTTCATATTCCGCAGGACTGAGCTGTAGTTTTTGCCAAAACTCTTTAGGATTCACCCCAAAACGCTCGGAGCAAAAAACAATGTTTCGGATGATGCTCATTCTTACACGCATGGCAGCCAAAGCCTGTTTTTTGGCGCAAAATGTACGGCGGGCTTTATCTGCATGCCTGCAACTTTGCTCCAACAAAAGTGAATGAAAATGAAACCTGTACAAAACTATGTAAAAAACATGGGACTACTGATGCTCCTAGCTGGTATTCTCGCCTTCAATTGTAATATCTTGCTGGCCATTGCGGTCAATTTTAATTTTGACACTTTTGCACAACCTGCCCTAATTTTCCAGAACTTGCAAAAATGCCAGGTTACTTATTTTCGCTGGGGAATGATCGCGGATATTTGGGGTTATTACTTGTTGTTCATTCCAGCGATGCTCCATTTTTATGACAAAATTGAATCACCCTGGCGTAAGGTAATTGTGCTGAGTGGCCTTGCTTATGCCATTATTGGAGCCATTGGCGCGGCGATTCTGGCCGCAACGGGTACCGAGGCACTGCGCGATTTCTTAAATGCTACACCTGCCGATCAGGCGCTGTTCAAAAATAATTTTTTAGTTGTGTACAGTATTGTGAACAATGGCATCTGGAATTTGCTGGAAATGGGGCTTTTGGGGGTGTTTATGTTGGGAATGGCCCCCTTGTTTCGTAGCCAAAACAAAGTGCTGTATGGTTTGACAATTTTATTGGGATTAAGTGGGATCATTGACTCCATTGGGAATACCCTTGAGCTGTATTGGCTGGCCGAAATTGGGCTAAATCTTTACCTCTTGTTTTGGCCGATCTGGGCTATTTGGATCGGATTGAACTGGGTGTGTGAGCATCGAAGAGCTAGTTACGGTTGAATCAAAAACGAATACTTCCCTGAGCCCAGGCGTAATACCGTGCGCTCCCCTTCTACCTTCAGCACTTTGTAATTTATTTTTTCCCCAGCTTCCAGAATCTGATCCCGAGACTTAGTCGGAAAATACACTAAAGCATGAGTGTTGACAGGAATGTCAACATTCATCTCTATACCTTTTGCTGTCTTTTTCCAGTGGCTTTGAATGGGCCCATACATCGATTCAAAATCAACTTTGGCCTCCGTCAAATCTCCCACCATTTCGGGGCGAATGATGAACTCTTTAAAGGCCAGCACCGATTCCGAAGGTTTGATGCCGCCCAAACCATTAAAAAACCATTCCATCAAATGCCCCAGCATGAAGTGATTGTTAGATACATTTTTGAGGGCGGGCCAGGATTCAGTCAAGGCGGTGGCACCTTTGGCCAATTGGAATCCATACCCAGGCACATCATCCC
>JAAFHQ010000173.1 GCA_013298445.1 Chitinophagales bacterium
TCTGGTTTTTTCTCCTTCATGAACACATCCGGTGACAGAAATGGTGGGCAGGTGTTCCAATCGCCTCCCGCAATGACATAATTGCCTTTCTTGTATTCTTTCAGCGCCAGATCACGTAAAAAAGCCTCTTGTTGCTTTTTGATGCCTCCTTTGTCGAAGGCTTCATTGTGGATGTTGATCACCACCAGGTCTTTGCCAAAACTGGTCTTGTAACGCGTGTAGCCCAAACAACGATCCAGCATAAACAATCGTTTGGGCCAGCCAAATTTACCCGGCAATTGCAAACGGTTGGCCTCGGCGGGCTCATACCTGGAAAAGGTAGCCAAGCCACTATTCACGGCACCATAGGCATTCCAGGGCTCCAATACGGGCACAGGCACCCGCTGGGCGATGTAATTGGGAAAGTAGGCCGCAAAAAAGCCAGGGACTTTTTGCTGCATGGCCGTAAACTGGTTCCGGTAATAGCTGCGCTTGGATGCGTAATCCACTTCCTGAAACAGATAAAAGTCGGCTTGATACGTTTTGACTGCTGCCGTAGTTCCTTCAAAGTACTGATCCACAAGTTGTTTGGGCGGGCGAACCATGCGGCCTCTTGACGTAAAAAAACCGCCGCCCTGGTAAAAGAAGTCCGCCTCAGCGCCCAGGCCAGCATAGCCCTGATTCCAGATGAGCAGAGAAATTACGCTGTCTGCCAGTACTTTCTCCTCGGCATGAGCCTTAACCTCGGCAGGCAAAATGGATTCCGGTTGATAATCCGTCAAGGTTCCATGCAATAGGATTCCTCCAAAGTACAAGGCAAAAACCAGGGGCAAAATGCTCAGCCAGCGCAATTTTTTCATCGTTCTATTTTTAGAAGCCTAAGAGATCGGACATACCGAATACACCCTTTTTCCCTACCAACCAGGCCGCTGCCTGCACAGCACCACTGGCAAACCCCTCCCGCGAATGGGCAGTGTGGCGAATTTCGATGCTATCAATTTCTGATTCGTAATAAATCTCGTGGGTGCCCGGAGCTGGATCAACGCGGTAAGACAAGATGCTCAGCTCATCGCTGGATTCCGCCTTTTGATTGACCCACTGTTTTTTGCGGCCAATTTGGCCCAGAATACCTTCAGCCAGCGTAATAGCCGTACCACTGGGGGCATCCAGCTTTTGGGTATGATGGGTTTCAGCCATCCGTACTTCGTACTGGGGGTGGGCGCTCATCATTTGGGCCAGGTAACGATTGACGGCAAAAAAGATGTTGACTCCAACGCTGTAATTGGAAGAATGGAACAGTGCGCCATTGTACTGGGCGCAGCAGACCTTGGCCTCTTCCAGGTGCTCCAACCAACCCGTTGTGCCCACTACCACAGGAACACCTGCTTCAAGACATTTTTTGAGGTTTTCAAACGCCGTTTCAGGGCGCGTGAACTCGATGGCTACGTCTGCTTTGCGCAGGTTTTCGGGTGTAAAGTCGGCGGTATTGTTCACGTCAATGCGCAATACCACTTCATGTCCTTGTTGCTGGGCAATTTGTTCGATGGCCTTGCCCATTTTGCCGTAGCCAATTAATGCAATCTTCATGAAAAAAAAATTTCAGTACATATGGTGACTTTGGCTGCAGCCGCCGTCAAAAGATTAAATATCCCAAAAGCTGAACACACCACGGGGCGAAAAAAAAATAAGTAATTCATTTTGTCAAAGGATTAGATAAGTAAACGGTTCATTTTAAGTATCTTATCTAATCCTTTGACTCAAAAAAAATGAATACTTATTTTTGCCCCACTACTAAGCTAAATATCCATTCTACTGGATACTAAACCCAGAACCCCAGGCCCCCAGTTTTTTTCCCTTACTATTCTCCAATACTCCAAAAACCAAACTTCTAGGGGGCAGCCTTCGGGCTGCTTTTTTTGTTGGGGCGACCCTGGTTGGGGCAACCCTTGCGGTTGCCCTTGGCACGGGCAACCCCATAATTGGGCAACCGCAAGGGTTGCCCCTACTCTATCATGCCCTTCAATTCTCGCAATTTCAGCATACAATCAATCGGGGTCATGGTATTGATGTCCACTTCCTGCAATATGGCTTTGATTTGACCAGCCATTGGATCCACCGTTTCAAAAATGCTTAGTTGAATGGCGTCGGTACTGATCTGTTTGGTTTTGGGCTTTTCGACATTGGGGCCATCAGCATGGATGCTCTCCTGATTGATGGACTTTTGTTCCAGTTGTTCCAAAATGTGATTGGCACGTTCCACAATCATTTTGGGCATACCCGCCATTTTCGCTACGTGAATACCAAAGCTATGCTGACTCCCACCGGCGGTCAATTTCCGCAAAAAAATCACTTTTTGCCCCACTTCCTTAGTGGCTACATGGTAATTTTTGATGCGGGGAAATTTTTCTGACAACTCATTCAATTCGTGGTAGTGGGTGGCAAACAGCGTTTTGGGCCGTGCCAGTGGGTTGTTGTGCAAATATTCCGCAATCGACCAGGCAATGGAAATTCCATCGTAAGTGCTGGTACCTCGGCCAATTTCATCCAATAGAATCAAACTGCGATCCGAGATATTGTTCATGATGCTGGCCGTTTCATTCATCTCCACCATAAAGGTTGATTCACCAGAAGAGATGTTATCCGAAGCACCTACCCGGGTGAATACCTTGTCCAAAATCCCGAGGTGTGCAGACTTGGCTGGTACATAAGCCCCCATCTGAGCCATGAGGCAAATGAGCGCGGTTTGGCGCAGCAAGGCAGATTTACCAGCCATGTTGGGTCCGGTGATCATCAGGATTTGTTGGTGTTCGTAGTCGAGGTAAACGTCGTTGGGTACGTACAGTTCTCCCAATGGCAATTGTTGTTCAATTACGGGGTGGCGCCCCTCGCGGATGTCAATTTCCAGGCCTTCACTGAGTTGGGGACGGCAATACTGGTGCCGGGTAGCCACTTTGGCAAAGGCCATAATACAATCCAGCCTTGCCAACAGCGTAGCGTTGTGTTGAACAGGCTGGATGTAGTCGTTGAGGTCGAGTACCAGTTCCTGAAACAAACGATCTTCCAGGTCTAAAATTCGTTCTTCCGCGCCCAAAATTTTGGCTTCCAGCGTTTTAAGCTCTTCGGTGATGAAACGCTCGGCGTTGGCCAGGGTCTGCTTGCGCATCCACTCAGGCGGTGTCTGGTTTTTGTACTTGTTGGTTACTTCGAGGTAATATCCAAACACACTATTAAAACCTATTTTGAGGCTGGGAATACCACTGCGTTCAATTTCTGCTTCCTGGATGCCCTGGAGCAGTTCTTTGGCATGGGTGATGACATGGCGCAATTCATCCAATTCAGTTGAAAATCCATCCGCAATTACCCCACCTTTACTCAGGTTTACGGGAGGTTCGTCCACGATTTGCTTGGCAATCCGTTCTACCAAACCGGGGCAAGGATTCAAGCCATCGGCAATTTTTGCCAGTTCTTCATGGCCAGTGCTGGTCAGCATTGCTCGCAAGGGAGCCACTGCCATTAAGGCTTTTTTGAGTTGCACCAACTCGCGTGGGTTGACCTTTCCGAGGGGCACTTTTGAAATCAACCGTTCCAAATCCCCCATTTGCCGCAGGTATTGTTCAACCGTGCGGGCGTTTTCATCATTTTCCAAAAAATAGGCCACCATTTCCAGGCGGGAATCGATAGCAGCTTTGGATTTGAGGGGCAGCACCATCCATTTTTTGAGCAAACGTGCACCCATTGGAGATACGGTTTGATCCAGGATTTTCAGCAAGGAAACACCCGTTTCATGGGGGCTCGACAACAATTCCAAGTTCCGAATCGTAAAACGATCCAGCCACACGTAGCGATCCTGGTGGATGCGGGTGATGGAGGAAATGTGTTTGAGATTTTTGTTCTCGGTGCTTTCCAGGTAATGCAAAGCAGCTCCAGCGGCGATTTGCCCCAGCTCCATGTCTTCTACCCCAAAACCTTTAAGGTTCTGAACCTCAAAATGTTTGAGCAATTTTTCACGGGCATAATCTGTGGTAAACACCCATTCATCGAGGGTATAGAGGTAAAATTTTTCACCAAACCGGCCTTCGAATTGTTTGCGGCGGTCTTTGGAAAAAATGACTTCGGAAGGATTGAAGCCTTGCAACAATTTGTCGATGTAAGTCCAATCGCCCTCGCTAACCATAAACTCCCCTGTCGAGATGTCTAAAAAGGCAATCCCAAAATCGTCTTTTTTCCCAAAACACAAGGCAGCCAAAAAATTATTGGACTGGTGATCGAGCAGTTTGTCGTCTACCGTTACCCCTGGGGTGATGACCTCAGTTACACCTCGGCGCACAATTTTTTTGAGGGGCGAAGGTTTTTCCAGTTGCTCACAAATGGCCACCCGATAGCCTGCCCGCACCAGGCGGGGCAAATACAAATCGAGCGAATGGAAAGGAAAACCAGCCAACTCAGTATCGTTGCCCCCATTGTTCCGACTGGTCAGCACGATGCCCAATACTTTGGACGCAGTCACGGCATCACTGCCAAAGGTTTCGTAAAAGTCCCCTACCCTGAACAACAGGATTGCATCAGGGTACTTCTTTTTCACCTTATTGTATTGATCCATTAATGGCGTCACTTTCTCTGACATAGCGTGGAATGGGTTTGGGGGACGATTTGCAAGCACGCAAAGATAGAGCAAATAAATAGGGTAAATAAAATCGAATTGGTAGATTTTATGAAATTAATGCGAACTCCTTTTATTTTTGCGCCTAAATTTTACTCAACTGAACCAGGGCGCGTTTCTGGTCGTTTACATTGAAAATTCTCTGACCCATGGCAATAATGATTACCGATGATTGCATCAACTGCGGTGCATGCGAACCCGAATGCCCCAATAATGCAATTTATGAGGGTGGTGTAGAGTGGGCCATTTCTGATGGAACCAGCATTTCTGACGATTACACCCTGGAAGATGGCAGTGTGGTGGATGCCAGCGACAAGCAAAATCCAGTTTCGGATGAATTTTATTATATTGTACCCGATAAATGTACAGAATGTGTAGGCTTCCATGAAGAACCTCAGTGCGCTGCAGTATGCCCAGTAGATTGTTGCGTACCGGATCCCGAACGTGAGGAAGAAGAAGAAATCCTTTTGGCGCGTAAGGAACGTTTACACCTGTAAAACTTTGAGCGATTGCGCCTGGGTTGTACCTGGAGCAATCGCTCTATTGTTCACCTTTTATTGTGCGCACATTGGCTTACAGAACGCTGATTGGTATTGTGTTTTGTTGCCTATATCACGGATTATGGGCTGAGGAGGCTGATGTTCAGCCACTAGTCATTACGACCCCGGCTATTGACAGTGTCGTTGCCCTTCTGCCAAAAGTTAAAGCCGATACCAACAAAGTTTTGATGTACAAGGAGCTTTGCTGGCAATACCGCAACCTGGATATGCTCTCCGCGGTAAAGTATGGCCAAAAGGGCATCACTCTGGCGAAAAAACTCGGCTATAAAAAAGGTGAAGCCGAAATCTGCCGCTTCATCGGTTTGACCTACCGCCACTACTTTTTATTCTCTGAATCACTCAGCTGGTACTTCAAAGCCCTGAACCTTTCTACTCAAATCAACGATTTTGTTGGCATTGGTTTTTGTTACGACAACCTTGGTGTCGTTCGTTTTAACCAAAAACAATTCGATGATGCCCTTAATTATTTCAAAAGAGCCAAAGAGCAGTTCGAAAAAGTAAATCATCAGGAAGGCCTGAGTTATGCCTACAACCACATCTGCTGGGTTTTGGTAGAAAAGAAAGAGTACTCTTCTGCTTTGGATTACATTCAGGAAGCGCTCTTTATTCGTAGAAAAATCAAAGCCTCCCCAGAACAAATCTGCAACACGCTTGGAGATATGGCCATCGTTCAGGTAGCCTTAAAAAAATACAGCGCCGCCAAAATCAGCATCAATGAAGGCATTCAATTGGCTCGTAAGTTGAACAAGCCCATTATTGTCTCGGAACAACAATTGACTTTAGCTTCGCTTTACCTGAATAATAACCAACTGGATCAAGCCATTGCTGTTGCTCAGTCCAGTTATCAGATTGCGCAGAAAACCAACTACCGCTTACAACGGATGAAATGTGCTAGCGCCCTGGCCCAAATTTATGAGAAGCAACAAAAATACGATCTGGCCTATCCCTACCTTATCGAGCAATATGCTTTAAAAGACAGTCTATTTAATGAGGAAATCAACAACAAAACAGCCAATTTAGAAGCAAAATACGAATTTGACCTCAAAGAACGACAATTGCTCGAGTTTCAAAAGCGTCAGGAATTGGAAAACAAACGCAACCTGGATCGGGAGCGTTTTTTAAGTTCCTTATTGATTGCAGCGCTACTATTTGTCGGTGTCTTGGCGTTTTTTATTTATCAAAAACGCAAACAGGACAAATTTATCAATGAGGAGTTGGTCCAAAAGAATGCTGAAATCAGCAGGCAGAACCAGGAAATCCAGGAACAAACCGCACAGTTGGCTGAAAACAACCATTTTAAAGACCGCCTTTTTTCCATCATCTCTCACGATTTGCGCAGTCCAGTAGTTGGTTTGGTTGGTAGTTTGGAATTGGTGAACGAAGGTTTATTGTCAGAAACCGAATTCCGCAATATGCTTCCCGATCTGGCGCACAACATCAACAGCATTCAAAGTTTGTTGGACAACCTTCTGGCCTGGGCGAGAACCCAAATGAAAGGCATAGCCATCTTGCCCGAAGCATTCCACATTCGGGAATTACTGGACGAAAAAATCTCCATGTTTAAGAAACAAATCGAGGCCAAAGAGCTCAATATTTTCAACAACATTGAACCTGATTTGCAGGTGCTTGCGGATAAAAACATGATTGATTTGGTAGCCCGCAATTTGTTGTCAAATGCCATCAAGTTTTCAGTGCCGGGTGGCACCATTACCATGACCAGTTCTCGCCAAAAAGGCTATTCTCAAATTTGTATTGCAGACAATGGCATCGGCATTTCCGCCGACAACCTGAACCGCTTATTCGACGCCCAAACAGTCTCCACCAAGGGTACGGCTGGTGAAATGGGTACGGGTTTGGGGCTCTTGCTTTCCAAAGAGTTTATTGAGCAAAATGGGGGTAAAACTTGGGGGGAGAGTGTAATTGGGGAAGGAAGTAAGTTTTGTTTTACCATACCGGAGTAAAATATCAATTCTTCAAAGGCGCCTCTCCCAACAATCCCCGCAATACCCCATTGGTCCAGCCAAAGCCATCCTGCACGGGGTACTCACCGCCGCCCGCTTTCAGGGTAATGTCGCTGACATTGTACTTTTCTACCATCTTGCCTGTTGCCTTGTAGGTTTTAACATTGAGCTTGATCCAGCGCGACTTGATGGTTTCAGCCAGTTTGTCCTGCTCGTAATGCCGAAGCCCCTGAATGCTGACCCATTGCAATGGCGCCCAACCATTGGGAGCATCCCATTGTTGGCCATTGAGGTTGGCGGTACAAACCAGGCCGCCGGGTTTGAGGAAGTTCTTTTCCAAAACCTTTGCTGCACTGACCGCTTGGGCTGGCGTAGCCAACTT
Organism: Chitinophagales bacterium; assembly: GCA_013298445.1. Taxonomy (GTDB): domain Bacteria; phylum Bacteroidota; class Bacteroidia; order Chitinophagales; family Saprospiraceae; genus Haliscomenobacter. The sequence continues at coordinate 7,543 of JAAFHQ010000173.1, forward strand.
GTAGAACAGTGGAAACATCCCGGCTATGGAAAGCACCCCTGTTGGCGTGCCTTTGACCCAGTCGTAGTCCACGAAATACCCCGCTTGGGCATCCCAGCAATATTTTTGGATTGCCTTATTTCGGGCTTCTGCCAGCGTTTGATACTCCTGAAATTTGGCCTGGTTCTTATTGATTTGATGCCCTTTGGCTATGGTCATTTCAAGGTTGTACAACAGGGTATTGAGGTCGACCGGGATAATCCAGGTGGTGCGAATGGTATTGAGTTTCATTGGATCCCTCAACCAGCGGCTGCTAAAATCCCAACCGGACTCACAGGCTGAGCGCAAATCCCGGTACAACTCTCCCGCTGGCCGTTTAGTAGTCTTGGACAGTTCCACATCCGCTGCGTACATTTCGGCCCGAGGACTGGCACTGTTGTCGTAATAACGGTTGAGAATCGAACCATCTGGCATTTGTACCACCTTCAATTCTGCCTTATGATCCGGGCTCAATTTCTCCTGGCCTTTCATCCAGTATTGGTACTCTTTCTCCATTTGGGGCAAATATTTGACATAAATGTCTTCCCCTTTTTCTTCAGCCAAAATTTTCACCATCCCTGCAAAAAAAGGTGGTTGCGAACGCGACAAAAAGTACGTGCGGTTGCCATTGGGGATAAAACCAATGGTGTCAATGAGGAAAGCAAAGTTGTCAATCATGTTGTTGATCAAGTCTGCACGCCCATCTTTTTGCAAACCCAACATCGTAAAATAGCTGTCCCAATAATACACCTCGCCGAAACGTCCGCCAGGAACTACGTAAGGATTGGGCAGAGGGATCAAAGTGCCACGGTGCCGCTCATCGGGCTTGCGGGTCAGTACATCCCACAGGGCTTGAATGTGCTTTTCGGGGGCCTGGCTGGTATCTGATTTGAAGCCGCTGGAATAGGCATGGGGCATCTCAAAACGATCGAGCACAAATTGCTTGAGGTTGAAGTTGGGTTCTTTACGCAACTCTACGTAATCAGCCATAATTTGGTCTACACTGACCTTGGGGGTGCAATCTGGGAATGTTTTGCCATCGGGAAATATTTTGCCCAACTGCACATCAATAAACAATTGCCCCAAGCGCTGTGCAGGATCGTACAGGAATGGTTCACTAGCCTGGGCCGCACTCGTCGCGCCTCCCTGGTTGGCGGATTGCCGGCATGCTGTAGTTAATAAAATCAGCGCTAAAGGCATGATGGTGCTCAATTTCATGCGGTAAAGAATTGGTTATAGCCCGATGTTGGAATACATAGGGGCGATAAAAAAATAAGTGGTCATTTTGCCAGAGGATTAGATAAGTAAACGTTTCATTTCAAGTGTCTTATCTAATCCTCTGGCTCAGAAAAATGATCACTTATTTTTGCCCCACTACATGGGCTTGCGGTTTCCGATGGGTTAAATAGTCGGGCAAAATAGGTAAATTGATGGGGAAGTACAACAAAGGGGGAAATTTTGTTGGCTATCTATCGCTTTTTTAAAATTTATTATTTGCATTCCAGCTTATTACCCTATTTTTTGTAGCTTAATGGCAGTTAAAATTTCCTAACTTCAGACAAAAATCAATTGTATCATCAAAAAAAATATTACTATATTTGCTATTCTCCTATTCCACTATAAAGTTCCCTATAACTACTGCAATTTTTCAACCTATGGTCATCCAGCAATCCATTTTTGCTCAGCAGCAATGGACCGACCTACCCACCAAAGGTAGTGTAGGAAAGGATATGCATAGCCAATTGGTGCTCATTTTTGGTGCCAAAGAGCACATTGCCGATCTTGATCTCCGCACTCAAATCCGTTCCCGTTATCCGCATGCAGATTTGGTATATGCTTCCACCGCTGGTGAAATCTTCGACAATCAAGTACTCGACCATAGCCTCTGTAC
>JAAFHQ010000174.1 GCA_013298445.1 Chitinophagales bacterium
ACCCAAGAGGCCTTCATCCACAATCGCGAGGCTATAAGCCATGGCTTTGCCTGCTTTTTCGGCCACTTCCACACTCACCGTGGTTTCAGGCCGGAATTCAGCGGGGCATTCGATGGTTGGCGTCAGGATGGTTTCGGCATCCTCGATCTGAATGGGCGTGACCCCGTACAGACGAATCGGTAAGTCGTTTTCGACCTGTCCATGGGGTTGAATCAGGGCCACGTTGGCGTAAACCGTGGGCGACATGTCGGCGGTAGTCTTGAAGGTGATTTTGTTTTCCCCTTCTACCGATTTGACCCAGAACGTTTGCAGGATTTTAGTGCCCGTTTCCAGAGAAACCAGTACCCGGCCATTTTTACCACCAGGAATCGTCAAGGTCACGGATTCACCCACATTGTATTTTTCTTTATCTGCGCGGAAGCTCAGCATGGCTGCGGCTTCGCGGAAACTTTCATCCATTTCGTCCCCTTCGTACCAGGGGGTACCGATGTACACATACCCGCCCGTGCAGTGGCCACTTTCCGTGTCACAGATACGGACCAAATAGCGGCCCCAGGTTTCAGGTTTAAAATTCCAGGAAGCTTCACCCTTTGCATTGGTCGTAACCGCTGCGGTTTTTACCGCACCAACGTGCTCGCCCGAATTGTAGTTCGCTTCATTTTCCTGGTATTGATCCCACCACCAGCGCCATTCTACCTTGTACAAGCCAATTGATAAGCGGCGATTGGTCAAAGGTTTGCCATTTTTGTCCACGTTAACCAGGCCGATGGTGTTACTTTTGCCCACTTCAAATTGTGGACTACCGTATTTGTTGCGGGGAATCTCCAAGCCCACGTAGCTGTCGTAGGGAGAATATTTCACGGTCATGTTATCGGTGCTGAAGTCGCCGCCTTTTTCAAACACGCGGGTTTGGAAAGAAGCACTCAACATACCTGGCGCCAGGTCTTCTTCCAATAATGTGGCGCTGAGTTTGGCGTGTCCTGAACCATCCAAAACGTTGTCAAAAATGACTTTTGGTTCGGTTTTGGTCAGTTTGCGGGCTGGATCGTCAAAGTCGAAGCTAGGGTATTTGGCAAACTTAGTATTTGACTCGCGCAGTTGCACCTCCACCACTGCTTTTAGACCACTGGCAGCTGATCCCGTCAACCAATCGGCTTGCAATTCGGCGCTCATTTTACCGTCGGTAGCGTACAATTCATTTTCGGAACCCGTATTCAGGTCGATGCGAATGCGGTTGGGTTTGACGGTTTCAATCTTGAGTATTTTTTCAAAAATCGCTCCACCTGCTTTTACTTTCACTTGCCAGTTGCCAGTAGGGGCATCGGGATGGGTTGCAAAATAAAGCGGATAAATGCCACCCACTGTTTTGGAAGTGGTGCGTTTTTCTTGCAATTGACCACGGGCATTGTACAATTCCATGGTGATGGGATAACTTTCGGGTAGGCGTTTTTCGCGGTCCTCAATCATAAAATTGAGGAAAACCGAATCACCAGGACGCCAAACTCCTCTTTCGCCGTATAGATACCCCTTCAATCCTTTTTGGGTTACGGCACCATCTACATCAAACTTGCTCAGGGAAAGGGACTCGCCATCTTCCAGACGAACGTAGCCCCGTTGGCCGTTGTGGGTGACGATGGCAACAAATGGTTTTCCTTTGTACCCAACATCGGCAATTCCTTCACCGTTGCTACTGCCTTTGCCAATCGACTGGTTCTGGCGGTCAAAAACTTCCACCTGTGCACCACTGATCGGATCGGTACTGCGCAAATCGCTCACAATGACCATGAGCTTGCGGTTGCCACCTTTTTTGGCAATCAAACCCAGGTTGGAAGAAATGACGTTGCGCTGAACGAAATGATCGGAGTTGTAATATTCGCGGGAACAAGCGTCATCACGTTTGTCCCAATCGTAGTCTTCAAAATAACCATCATAGCCATAATAATTGTCCATGATGCTTTCCAATGGTTCATCTTCATCTTCACCTGCGCGGGAGAACGGGTCAGCATCTAGCTCTGCATTGCCTGTAGCTACTTCCGCCATACAAGCAACGGCAGAATATTCTGGACGGAAACCGATGCGCACCTGATAGATCGCTTGTTCGTCGGCTTTGATCAATTTGCCCAAATCGATGGCATAACGCGACCAACGGCCTGCTTTAGCATTGGGACTAAGGATGGACAGGTTGACTTTTTTCTGCAAAATCACCCGGCCCACTTTGTACAAATCATACTCCCCGTCGATGGGGTTGTCTTGTAAAAACTGGAGGATGTTGTTGTTGTAAATTTTGAAAACTTCGATGTCTACCGCTTTTAAGCCCACGGACTCAAAGGGGAACATCAAACCTTCGGAATTGGGCAGAATTACGCCTTGGCCTACCAGTTTTACCCCTGGTTTGATTTCTTCAAAAGTGACATCCCAAACGGTCGTTTCGGAAAAAGTGCTGCCTTTGGTGTTTTTTATACCTGTAGCCACTCTCACCCGGAAATCGCCATTGAGGGTTTGGTCAGGATAAACCCGTACGGTGTTGTCTTCGATGATGAAACGTAGGGTTCCTTCGTAATCGTCGATGCTGACCAAACCATCGAGGTTTTGGGATTTTTCCAAGGGGTCGGAAAAAACCAGGCGGATGTACTGCTCAGGCAATTGGATCGCCTCTGCATCCATGACGCTAAATTGGTTGACTGCAGGGATTTTGTAAGTTTCGGACTTGTCCTCTTTGACCCCAATGGAATTGCCATCATAAGCCAATTTCACTTCCGAAGGCTGTTTGCTGCGGTTGACCGACTTCACAGTAAAGTAGTGTACCAATTGGTCGCCAGAATGCTTCCAATCCACCTTGAGATCGTTGCCATCCTGATTGGCGCCGAGCATTTTTTCTACCTCAGCAGTTTGCGCTACATCGGAGGTGTAGACCGTACCTTTCAAGGTCTGTTTGCTGTAATCAGTAGCACTAGCTGAGCGCATGCCTTCCAGTTCTACCTGGTAATGCTGCTCACGCGTGTGAAACTGAAAGGTAAAATTGGCATTTTCACCCTTTGCATCGTTGATGACCTGTTTTACATTTACCGAAACGTCATAGGTGGTACCGGAACTGAGCTCCTGATTGGGCTCCAAACGCAGGGTATTGGCGTTTTCCCAAGTCAATTTACCTTTTACATTGGGTGAAATCGACAAAACAGAAGGTGCCTCTTTGCCAATTTCATCTGGTTGAGCAACATTTTGAGCAAAACGTACTCGGATTGGATCGGTTTTGGAAATAACCCCTGATGTATAGGCGTATACAAAAGGGTTTTCGGCGGAAAGTGTACTGACTTCGCGGTTTTTTCGGCATCCTGTACTCAAAAGGGCAAGGAAAAGAATGACCACACTCGTTCCGAAAACGAGTGGCCGGAAGGCTTTGGTGCTGAGCTTAAACATGGCAAGTTGTTAAAATGGTTTTTATAGGATTAAAATTGCAACTATTGGGCTTAGTTCATGTTTTGTAATTTTGCAGGTGCAGTAAACAGGCTGATAAAGCTTTTGCCGCATTGCGCTCTCTGAACACTCGTTCAATTTAGGTTGATATACGAGGAATTCAAACAAAGGTTACATATATTTTTTTTAATAAGTTAAATCAAAAAATAAGGCAGTATGGATTTTGTTTTGTTGCCACAATTTCCACTGCAGATTGTCGTATACCCTAACGAAAATCTGAACCTACATATTTTTGAACCTCGCTACCGCCAACTCATCAAAGAGAGTGAAGAAGATGGGGTTACTTTCGGGATCCCCACATTCCTCAACAACCGGGTTATGCCTTACGGTACCGAGGTTCAATTGTTGAGCATCGAAAAACGCCATGAGGGGGGTGCAATGGACATCAAAACCAAGGGTTTAGGGGTTTACCGCATGGAACAATTCATCAATCCAATTCCGGGTAAACTGTATGCAGGTGCAACCATTGTTCGCCTTGAAACGGATCGTGATTTCGATTGGACTTTGAATGAAAAAATGTTGGGTTATCTCATCGAATTGTTTGATCTGTTGAACATCGATAAAGCACTGCCTAATGGCCCTAGTGATTTCCTCACCTTTGATATTGCTCACCATGCTGGAATGTCTACTGAGCAGGAATATGAACTCCTGAGCATGTCCACCGAAAAAGAGCGTCAAACGTTTATGATCAATCACCTGGAGCAGTTTTTGCCGATGGTGCGCGAAATGCGGAATTTGCAACAAAGGGCGCTGTTGAACGGGCATTTTAAGGATTTGAAGCCGCCGATTTAATTTCTCGAAAAAAAATCCAATATTTGAGCACATTAAACTGCAAGACATGATCGCAAAATCTCCTCTTAAATGTGCTCACATCATCGCCACCTTGCTGTGCAGCATGCTATTTATCAATGGCATACAAGCGCAAGTCGGTGTTGGCACCAAAGCCATCAAAGGTGCTAAAATGTACTTTGATGGTTCACGTAAATCCTTGGATAAGAACTGGACCTATTGGAATGGGCCACGCCTCGCTGCAAGCTTGCCTATCAAGTGGGCCATCGTCAAGGACCCTGTGGATAAAGGCACTGCCATGAACAGCAATGACCCCGCAGCTGCCGGAGGCAAATATGGCAGTGCAGATGTTGTTACTAAGCAAGCCTTTCGTGATTTCCGTTTGCATGTAGAATTTTTCATTTCAGAAAAAGGCGGCAACAGTGGTGTTTACCTGCAAAACCGTTACGAAATTCAGGTGCTCGACGGAGATTCTACCTCACATGGAATGGCTGCCATCATCAACGAATCCAAATCCCCTTATTATGCCTACAATGGGGTAGGGAAGTGGAACGCCTACGACATCACCTTCCGTGCGGCCCGTTTTGTGGATGGAAAACTCAGCGAAAAAGCCCTGGTTACCGTATACTTCAATGGTAAAAAAGTACACGTCAACCAACGCATCCAGCAAGTTTGGGGCGGTCCCAACTCAGGGATCGATGGTGGAAATGATGGCGGAAAGGGGATCACCGACATTCCGGGCGGCCTCAAATTACAAGCCGAAGGCCACAATGTGCTCTATCGAAACATCTGGATCAAGGCATTGGATTTGAAAGAGGCAAACACTGATTTTTAAGTGAAAAACTAAAAGTGAAAAGTGAAAAGTGGCTACACCATTTGGTTTTCACCATTCGACTTGTTTTTTTCACTTTTCACTTTTCACTTTTCACTTTTCACTCCCTTCATCGCTTTCAAATACCCATAAATCTCTTCAAAATCTTCTCTGGAAAGTTTAACCGCAGGCATCTTGGCACTGTAGCGGTATGATTGTGGATTGCTAAGAAAGCTGTAGATGTCTTCTTTTTTCCAATACTCCGTGATGCTTTTAGGGTAGTTGAATTCTGGCCCCATGACGCCACCAATTTTATTGATGGAATGGCACTTCATGCAGTGGATTTGAAAGAGTTGAAAACCTTTCTGTGCGGCAGCATTGTGGAGTGGAAAGGCATCGGCAAAGTCGTAAAAAAAGGAAGCAATGCGGATCTCAGCCAATCCATAAGGCCAAGCAAAACCAGCATCTCCTTCGGATGCATCCCGCCAAACCAAATAAAAGGGCTTAAACTTGGTGGCTAGTGAATCTGCCCAATCCTTACCCAAACCAACTTGATCCAAGTCTTGTACTGCCAGATAAGCCTCATGACTGAGCACCTTGCTCAAATTCATATTTGGGGCATAACCATCAGTGCAGGTAAAGGTCACCCTTAGATTGGTGGTGTCTTTTATTTTGGCCAATAATGGTTTCAGGATTGGCGCCAAAGGGTAGGCTTTGTAGCGCTTTTTTTGCTTAAAAAACTCATCGTGCTCAATGGTGATGAGGGTATCTTTAGGGAATTGCCCGGCAGCAAACAAGTCTTCCAAATCTACCTCGATTGCTTCAAAATCGGCATTGACGAGGAGCTCGGTAGACTTGTCTGGTGCGGAACAAGTAAATACTATACTGCTAAATAGCAGCCAAAAAAGCAAATTGCGCATGGATTCGGATTTTGAAAGTCCTTTAGTGGGAACCAGCACAATTTATAAAAAGATCAGTTTTAGTTGGACTCCAATTTTTTCCAATTGACCCGTTTCCACCACCAATTAAAGTTCCATTCCGACATGTTCTCGCCAGCAACCATCACCACAATGCGGTTGTCCAGGACCATGTGCATGAAGTTTTGCTGGCGTTCTTCGTCGTAACCTTCCACATACTTAATACCGTTCCATTCTCCGGTTTTTTGGCGCATGTCAGAATCTTCTAAATCGAATTCACCTTCAAAAAAATCACTGAAGCCTCCGGCTATACTGCCAATGGCTCCACCCAGCACTACCACGGTTACTTTTTGTTTGCCTTTGATGTATTGGGCTTCAGCATTGGATACCAGGCCCAGGGCATTTTGGAAATTGTACTCGCTGCGCTTGAACCAGCCGATGTGATCGGGCAAAAGACTTTTTAAAACTTTGGCGTCTAATTTGGAACCAGAGCCTTCAATTTTTAAATCAAACCCATCTAATTTGTCATCAAGGTTGAGTCCATTGATTTCAGATTCACCGTCTTTTGTCGAAATGTTGAGCTGAAACCCATCCTTGTCTTTTCCTGATCTTTTGTCTCCTTTACTGGAAGCATCAATTTTTACATCGCCGTCTTTGCTTGAAATATTCAGATGAAAGCCTTCTTCTTCGGATTCGCGGGCTGCTTTTTCCTCCGCATTATTGTTGTAGCAGGAGAACAAAGGCAAACCAATCAAAAGGGCGAAATAAACATTTCTTCTTAGTTTCATTTAAGGTACAGGTTTAATGAGTGATATTTAAATACTGGCCAAAACTACCCGTGCGAATCAAGCGATGCTTGAAAATTCGACCAAGCTGGGCAAAATCTATGATAAGGTTGCATTTTGGAGGGACTTCTACTACCTTCGTTGCCTGAATTTACTTGTATGAAAAACATCAGTGTCATCGGAGCGGGAACCATGGGAAATGGCATCGCGCACGTTTTTGCCCAATACCAGCATCAGGTTACTTTAGTTGATGTTTCTGCCGTTGCCCTGGAAAAAGCCTTGGCCACCATCAGCAACAACCTAGATCGCATGGTGAAAAAAGAAAGCATCACTACAGCAGATAAGGATCGAACTCTGGCGAACATACAGACCGCAACCAGCGTGGAAGAAGGGGTTAAACATGCGGATTTGGTGGTAGAAGCCGCTACGGAGAATGTGGCACTAAAACTCAAGATTTTCCAAGACCTGGACGCCTTCGCTCCAGCAAAGGCCATTTTAGCCACCAACACATCCTCCATTTCGATCACTCAAATTGCAGCAGTGACCAAAAGGGCTCGCCGGGTAATCGGCATGCACTTTATGAACCCCGTTCCAGTGATGAAATTGGTAGAGGTCATTCGGGGTTTTGATACCAGTGATGACACTACCCGCATCATTATGGAGCTTTCCCAAACGCTGGGCAAAATTCCGGTTGAAGTAAATGACTACCCCGGCTTTGTGGCCAACCGTATCTTGATGCCCATGATCAACGAGGCTATTTACACTTTGTACGAAGGAGTGGCCGGAGTTACGGAAATCGATACGGTCATGAAACTGGGCATGGCGCACCCGATGGGGCCACTGCAATTGGCCGATTTTATTGGTCTGGATGTATGTTTGTCCATCCTACGGGTATTGCAGGATGGTTTTGGTCAACCCAAATACGCACCCTGCCCTTTGTTGGTCAATATGGTCACCGCCGGAAAGCTGGGCGCAAAAAGTGGTGAAGGTTTTTACCAATACATCGCTGGTTCAAAAGAATTGATCCCCGCCCCGAAATTTGCACGCTAATCATGAAAAAAATAGCTCTGGTAACGGGAGCCTCCTCAGGATTGGGTGAGGCTTTGGCCACCTTATTGGCTCAAAATGGATACATTGTATATGGCACCAGCCGCAAAGCGGGCGAGGAAACCCGCTTCCGCTTGTTAACGATGGACGTTCAAAGTGAGGAAAGTGTCAACTCCGCCGTTCAACAAATCATCGCTGAACAAGGCCAAATCGATGTGTTGATCAACAATGCAGGAATTGGCATCGCTGGCCCATTGGAAGTGATGAGTGTAGACAGTATTCAGCAAGCTTTTGATACCAATGTTTTTGGCTTGATTCGAGTCACCCAAGCGGTGCTCCCACACATGCGGCAGGCCCAAGCGGGTAAAATCATCAACATCAGCTCCATTGCTTCGGAGGTGGCCTTGCCTTATCGAGCTGTGTACAGTGCGACCAAGGCAGCAGTAGACCGTATTACCGAGGCCCTGCGGCTGGAGGTTGGGCGTTTTGGCATCCAAGCCTGTGCCATTCAATGCGGGGATATTCAAACTTCAATTACTGCACACCGCATCATGGAATATGCAGCAGACAACCCTGCTTATAACAGTGTTTTTGCAAAAGTCGCCCAAAATATGAATGACGGAGTCAGCAAAGGTTCTACTGCAGAGTACGTGGCTACTGAAATCATTCGGATTTTGGAAAAGGAAAAGCTGGCGAAATTGTACCCGGTGGGGAAATCGTATCAGAAGTTGTCTTTGAAATTGAAGCGATTATTGCCTGGAAGTTTGTTTGAAAAAATTATCAAAGGATATACTCAATCCTGATTAGGCAACAGATGGATGGAAAAATCACACTTGAATTTTTCCATCCATCCATTCCACCCATTCGCTAACCGACTTAGCCTTGTCTACCTCAAATTCCCCAATCTTGGTACGCCTTAGCGCACTCAGATACGCGCCACTTTTTAAGGCCTTACCCAGGTCGTAAGCCAAAGACCGAATGTAAGTCCCCTTGCTGCAATGCACCTCAAAGTCTACTTCAGGCAGTTCTATGCGGGTAAAATTGATGTCGTAAATGTGCACTTTACGGGCTTCTACTTTGATGCTTTCACCCTTTCGTGCCATTTTGTACAGCGGTTGCCCATCTACTTTTATGGCCGAAAACATGGGAGGAACCTGCTCAATTTCGCCAAGAAATTTCTCCTTGGCTTGTTCCAACAACTCGGGGGTGATGTGCTCGAAAGGGAAAGTGGCATCCACTTCCGTCTCTGCATCATACGAAGCCGTAGTGCCACCAAAAGTAACCGTCCCCGTATACACCTTGGAGCGATCCTGGTATTCGTTGATGCGTTTGGTGTCCTTACCTGTGCAGACAATCAGCAAGCCTGTGGCCATCGGATCAAGGGTGCCTGCGTGCCCAACCTTAATGTTTTTGAGCTGAAATAGATGGCGGATTTTACCGCGCAATTTATTCACTACGTCAAAGGAAGTCCATCCCTGTGGTTTGTCCACGAGTAATACAGCGCCTTCGGTGAAATATTGACTGCTCAGTGGCCGCTCTCCGGCATTCGGGTCCATATGGCCGATTTTGTTAGACAAATGTTATCCTTTGCTCAGGATGTAGGCTGCTGC
>JAAFHQ010000175.1 GCA_013298445.1 Chitinophagales bacterium
ACAAAAACCTGCACAGACTTGCCTTTGACCACTACCCTGGCATGAAACCACTCATTGGGATTGGGCGCATTGGGAATGGCTTTTTCAAATTGGGCATTGCGCTCGTCCCGCAATTTTTTCCAGGGGTAGCTGGGATGGGCAACGTATTGTACCGCGTGGATGTAGCGCACTGAATCCTTCGCGTAAAAGTTGAAGGGGCGGAAATAAATGGCATCGTAGGTAGAGTCGTTTTGGGCGTGAAAGGCTACTCCAACAAAGCTCTGTTGAAAAACGTCCTGGCCGCGTACATCGAACTCAATGGTGCCTTCTGAGAACTTAATTCCTTTTAACCAAGCCAAACCTTCTTCCCGCTCCTGAGATACACGCACGCCCTTTTTATCGCCCTCTTCCAAGGGGGTGATTTGACGGTGAAAGACGCTGATTTTTGCTTGTTTAAGTGCCTCTAATAAGTTTATTTGCTGTTTTTTTTGAGCGAATCCAACGGTAATCGTTACAAGGCTACAAAGGAAAAATAGCAGGATGTTTTTCATGATTGATGTGGTTTTAAAAAAGACAAAAAAGGGAGACGACAGATGCTTTATCTGCCGTCTCGAAAATCAACTTAATTTGGCTAATTGGTCCCCGCCGTACTGTGGGCAGGTGGCAACAAGGGCTGAGCAGGTTTGATGTTATCGTAATCCACTACGCCATTTTGTTTGGCCCACTGGAAATACAATTTTGATAATTCATCAACCACCAAAGGATTGAGGCGAGCCACGTTTTGGGTTTCCCCACGATCCTTTTCCAGATCGTACAACTCCCAATTGTAACTTGGATAAATGGACACTAACTTCCATTTGCCTTTGCGTACGGCACGATTGCCAGCCCGTTCCCAAAAGATGGGCTCGTTGCGCTGTAGTTCTTCGCCTTTGAACAACAAGTTGCTCAAACTTTTGCCGGGCAGTTGGTTGGTGGTCACCCCATTAAAAGTGCCAGGATAGCTGGCTCCCGCCAAATCATAAAAAGTGGGTGCCAAATCAATCAGGTGAGCAGTACCCTTAGCAATATTTCCCGCCTTGATCTTTCCGGGAAACCAGGCGATGAAGGGGGAACTGATACCCCCTTCATAGGCAAAAGCCTTGAAAGAACGGAAGGGCGTATTGGATACAAAAGACCAGGGTTTACCTTGGGACTCAAAAGAGCCGGCTGTGCCTACCGGGCCCGTGTTGCGCCCGGCCTGGTTTTTGTCGCGATGCGCCATGTCTTCGGCGGGAGCGCCATTGTCGGAAATAAAAATGACCAGGGTGTTGTCGTCTTTTTTGAGCTCTTTCAACTTGGCCAACACTTTACCAATCCCTTGATCGGCACGATCCAACATGGCGGCGTACACCTCCATTTTGGCTTTCCACAGCTGTTTTTCTTCAAAAGTCAGGTTGTCCCAATCAGGCACTTCTACATCGCGGGCAGCGGCGGCATCGGCCTGAGCTTGGGTGATGATGCCCAGTTTGACCTGTTTGGCCAGGCGTTCTTTGCGCAAGGCATCCCAGCCTGCGTCGTATTTGCCCCGGTATTTGGCGATATCTTCAGGCAGAGCTTGCAGGGGCCAGTGGGGCGCAGTATAAGCGAGGTAGAGGAAAAAGGGTTTATCCACCTTGTTTTGCTCATCCAGGAATTGTACGGCGTGATTGGTGATTTCGTCTGTGAAATAGTAGCTGTTGGCCTTGGGCTTCTGGCGTTGATTGTCCTCCAAAATCACCACGGGGTATGGTCGACCGAGCGACATGGGTTCGGCATCAAAATAGTTGGAACCGCCACCGATGACGCCAAAGAAACGGTCAAAACCTCTCTGTTTGGGCCAGTGCAAACTATCGTTGCCCACGTGCCACTTGCCCGAGAGCAAGGTGCTGTAACCAGCTTGGCGTAGTACTTCACCAAAGGTCAGGGATTCTTTGTTAAGGTAACCTTGGTAAGGAGGAATGCCCAGATTGACATCAAAATACCCAACACCGGCTTTGTGTGGGTACTGTCCGGTGATTAGAGAGGCGCGGGTAGGCGCACAAATGGAGTTGTTGTAAAACTCCCGGAGCCGCAGGCCTTCGTAAGCCAGTTTGTCGATATTGGGTGTTTGAATTTCTGATCCATAAGCCCCCAAGTCGGAATAGCCCATGTCGTCCACCATGATGAGGATGATGTTGGGCTTTTTGGTTTGGGCTTCTATGGTGTTGAGCAGGGAGAGGCCCAACATCAGCAGTAAGCCTTGGATTTTATGTTTTGTGGTCATTGTCTGAAAATTTTGAAGGCAATAATTTAATTGTTGGATCGCGGGCGTGGCGTGGCAGCTTCAGCTCGGGGCGTTGGGCTATTGTTGGTGTTTGGACTTGGATTTGGAGCTGGGCCAGCTGGATTGAGGGGGCGGATTTTTGTGTATTCCTCTACGTCGTTGCGCTTGGCCCAGGCTGCGTAATCGGCAATGAGCGTTCGAACTACTTCAGGGTTAGTTTTCGCCAAATCAGTAGTTTCGCCCCGGTCGGTTTCAATGTCGTAGAGTTGCCACTCGCCATTGCGGGCTGCGGTTTGATTGTACAGAGAAACCAGTTTCCATTTGCCTTTGCGCACCGCACGATTGCCCGCTCGCTCCCAAAAAATCGGTTCGTTGCGCACAATATCACTGCCTTCAAACAGGAGATTTTTCAGACTTACGCCAGGCAAAGCATTGGTCTGCACACCACGATAAGTGTTTGGATAATTCACACCCGCCAAGTCGTAAAAAGTAGGGGCTAAATCAATCAAATGCCCGGTTCCTTTGGCAATTGTTCCAGCCTTGATCTTTTTGGGAAACCAGGCGATGAAGGGTGAACTGATGCCGCCCTCATGCGAAGTAGCCTTGTAATTGCGGAAAGGGGTATTGGAGACATAAGCCCAGTTTTGCTCCTGATAGTCGTAGGAGCCCGCTGAACCAATGGGGCCGGAACTGCGTTGCCGCCGCCGACCAAGCGGATTGAACCCACCTTGCGCGCCATTGTCAGAAATCAAAACGATCAAGGTGTTTTCGTCTTTTTTGAGTTTTTTCAACTCTTCCAGCACCCGACCTACACTTTGATCTACATGGTCAACCATGGCGGCATAAACTTCCATTTTGCGTTGCCACAACTCCTTTTCGTCATAAGTCAGGCTTTCCCAGGCGACTACTTCCGGGTCGCGCTCGGCCACTTTTTGCCTGGGGTCGGCAATGCCCAAGGCCAGTTGGCGACGGTAGCGCTGAGCACGCAAGGAATCCCAACCGATTTTGTATTTTCCCTTGTACTTGGCAATGTCTTCCGCGGGTGCCTGGAGGGGCCAGTGGGGTGCATTGAAGGCCAGGTAAAGGAAAAAAGGCTTGTCCTTGGATTCGTTGATGTACGACAGGGCGTGATTGGTGATCTCGTCGGTTAGGTACTTACCCGGAGCAAGGTTGATGCGCTGGTTGTTTTCGACCAATTCCACGGGTGGGGCCTTTTCTGGATAAGGACTGATGTCGTAATAATTGCTGGCCCCGCCGATGAAACCGTAAAATTTATTGAATCCCCGTTGATTGGGCCAATACAGGCTATCATTCCCCACGTGCCACTTGCCCGTCAGGTAGGTGTTATAGCCACCCTGTTGCAGCACTTCACCGAAAGTGAGGGACTCGGGGTTCAACCAACCCTGGTAAGCAGGTAAACCCAAATTGACGTTGAAATAACCCAATCCAGCCTTGTGTGGGTACTGTCCGGTGATGAGCGAAGCCCGGGTAGGGGCGCAGATGGAGTTGTTGTAAAACTCCTTGAGCCGCAGTCCACCAAAAGCCAATTTGTCGATGTTGGGGGTTTGGATTTCGGAGCCATAAGCGCCAAAATCGGAGTACCCCAGGTCGTCGACCATGATAAGGATGATGTTGGGTTTGGCGGGGGTAGGGGCAGGTGTTGTCTTACCCTTTTTTTGTGCCGAGGCACTAAATGCCAGAAATAAGGCAAAGACAAAAAGTATAGGTCTCATGTCTATCG
Source organism: Chitinophagales bacterium (assembly GCA_013298445.1). Taxonomy (GTDB): domain Bacteria; phylum Bacteroidota; class Bacteroidia; order Chitinophagales; family Saprospiraceae; genus Haliscomenobacter. The sequence continues at coordinate 4,002 of JAAFHQ010000175.1, forward strand.
TTTTTTAAAGATGAAAGAGGAGGCTAAAATTGGTTCAGTTTTTTCGAACAATCGGAGCCCCGCTAGGGGCGCAATATGGGTAGCAAATGGTGATTTTCGGGAGTTTCAAAGTCCCGTAGGGACGCAATGTGGGTATTAAACCCTCCCAGATACCCACATCATGTCCCTACGGGACTCTGAAAAACATTGGGCCATTGTTCTCTACCCATATTTCGCCCTTAGCGGGGCTCGGGTTGCGCGAAAAATAAGACTGTGCGGCGTCTACCACCCCGGATTCTGCTCCAATTTTGGATTCAAATCAATCTCCCGTTGAGGAATCGGATAGAGGTAGTGTTTCTCCTGCACATTGGTTTTGCCCACGGCCTTCAAGTTCTGAACAAGCCGCCCGGTACGCACCAGATCGAACCAGCGTTGGTGCTCGTACACAAATTCCAGGCGACGCTCATGATAGACGGCCTCCCTAAATTCACTTTGCGACAAGTCGCTCAAGGGTTGCAAACCTGCCCGGGTGCGCACTCGGTTCAATGCAGTATACGCATCGACAGTAGGCCCTGATTTTTCATTGAGCGCTTCAGCATACTCCAGCAGCACGTCAGCAAAACGGATGATCGGGAAATTGATGCCCGAGTCACCTGTATTGGGATTCACCGCTGGATCGTAATACTTGCGAAAGTGGGGCGTGAAAGTGTAGGTTTTACCATTCGAGCCAACCAGAGAAGTGAAAAAGGTCACATCGCGGCGTTTGTCTTCGGCGCTGTAAAGTGGGTACAATTGGGTGGTGGGGATATCCGCATCCCCACCATCAATGCCGGGAATCCCGGTGGGTGTGCCCCGGCTACCCAGAGAGTTACCCCGCCCATTGGTATTGCTTTTGAATTGAGCCGAAAAAATATGCTCTTTGCCATTGTTGTTGGCTTTGTTGAACACGTCAGCAAAATTGGCAAAAAGGTCATAGCCATAAGGCCCATTAATGACTTCGGCGGCTTTGCCAATGGCACTGTCCCAATCTTTGCGGGTCAGGTAAACGCGCAGCAATAACGACTTGGCGGCACCACCTGTTACTCTGCCCAGGTCACTTTTGGCATAACTGGCAGGCAAGGCTTCGGCATCTTTCAAATCGGCAATGATCTGCCGATAAACCTCATCGGCAGAAGCGCGAGCAACCTGAACCTTATCCTTGCTCAAATCACTCGGCTCTTGCAAGATTAGGGGCACGCCCCCGTAGAGGCGCACCAGGTTGAAATAATACAGAGCACGCAAAAATTTAGCTTCATTCACCAATCTTGTCTTCAGCGTAGCATCAAAGTCGATGCCAGGAATCTTTTCAATGGCAATGTTGGCGCGGTTGATGGCCGCGTAGTGCTGCCGCCAAATCTCGTCAACGCGGTCGTTGGTTGTGGCGTGCGAGAGCACTGCAAAAGCACGTACGTTGGCGTTGCGGGCGCGAGGGCCGGGTAATGCTTCGTCGGAAGCGATGTCCATGCCAATTTGGAATAGACTGTTGTAAATGGTTTGACCACTGCCATTGAGCGGCTGATACACCGCGTTGACAGCGGCAATGGCATCCGATTGGGTTTGGTAAAACTGGTCGCTGGTCAAAAATGCCTCGGGATTTTCTTCCAGACTGGTGCAGGTTTGTAGCCCCAGGAGTATGATGGATGCGAAAGTGAAACGCAATAACTTGTTCATTGATGGATGTTTTTTGCTGAAAAATGAGGACAAAGCCTGGGCTTAAAACCCAATGTTCAAACCAAACTGGTACGACTTGGCAATCGGATACGAACCATAATCAATCCCCTGCTGAAGAGTGGATTGTTCGTTACGGCTCACATCGGGATCATAACCCGTGTACTTGCTGATGGTCAATGGGTTATTGGCCAGCACGTAGAGGCGCAGGTTTTTGATTGCCTTCAACTTGCCTTTGGGGAAAGTGTAGCCAAAAGTCAAGGTACGCAGGCGCAGGTAAGACGCATCTTCCACGTAGCGACTGGTGGTCACGGGTGCAGGGTCTTCTTTGGCCCTTTGTACCGTGTTGCTAGGATTGGTAAGCGTCCAACGCTCCAAGGCTGAGGAAGCTGCGTTTTGTTGCCCGGAAAGCAATTCCAGTTGTTGGCGGTTTTGGTTGAAAATTTGGTTGCCGTAAGAAGCGTAGAAGAAAACCGAGAGGTCAAAACCCTTGTATTCGAAGTTGTTGGTCAAGCCAGCTAAAAACTTGGGCTGGGCGTACCCAATGATGGTACGGTCGTCGGCTTGAGTGATTTTGCCGTCGCCATTGATGTCGGTGTAAAGGCGGTCACCGGGTTTGGTGGTAGCCGGGTCAATTACCGGGATTTTCTCAACATCCTGGCCGGTTTGCAACAAGCCTGCGGATTGGAAACCAAAAAAGGCACCCAAGGGCTGACCAACCTGGGCAATATTGGGATCAGAGATCAGGTACTGGACGCCATCACCCAGGCTCAGGATTTTGTTGCGATTGATGGAAAACAGGATGTTGCTGGTCCACTGGAATTTGCCCCGGGTATTCTGGGTGTTCAGGGCCAGTTCAAAACCCTGGTTTTCTACTGTGCCGTAATTTTGCAGTGAGGTTGTGTACCCAGTGGTATAGGGCACAGGCACGGTCAGCAAAAGTGCACTCGTCTCCTTGCGGTAAGCATCAAAAGTCAAACTGATGCGGTCGTTGAACAAACCCAGGTCAAAACCAAAGTCGATTTGGGTGGTTTTTTCCCAGCTCAAATTGGGGTTGGCAATGCGGGTTGGGGCAAAACCTACGGCCAATTGGTCGCCAAAAATATAGGCATTATTGGAAAGGGTAGCCAGGGACTGGAATTGCCCAATTTCCTGATTGCCCGTGATCCCAGCCGATAGGCGCAACTTGAGGTTGTTGACAAAAGTCCATTTTTCCAAAAAGGACTCATTGCTCAGGTTCCAGGCCAAAGCTGCCGAGGGGAAATAACCCCACTTGTTGTTTTTGCCAAAACGAGAAGAACCATCCGCACGAGCGGTGAGGGTCAGGTAGTACTTGCGGTCAAAATTGTAATTGACCCGTCCTAGGAAAGACTGCAAGGTCCAGGCCGAAGCCGAAGAGGCAGGCAAGACGTTGAGCGAACCACTGGAGATGTTGTTGTAGGTCAGCAGGTCTGACACAAATCCGCGAGCGTTGGCGATCACACTTTCGTTTTGATAGCTTTGTTGGGTGTAACCTGCCAGCACATTGAAGTTGTGCTCATTTATCGCTTTGGTGTAGGACAAGGTATTCTCGTTCAGCCAAGTGCTCACGAACTTTGACCCCACCGAGGCAGACCCACCAGTCGTATAACCTTCGAATAAGCTGGAAGGAATGTAGCGATTTTGTTTGTTGTTGATGATGTCGCCACCGACCAGGACTTTGGCGACCAGGTTTTCCAGAATGCTGTATTCTGCTGAAAAACTTCCGAGGAGGCGGAAGGTCGTGGTTTTGTTGATTTCCTGATTCAGGGTTGCAATGGGGTTACCCAGGGCTACTTCAAAAGGGCTTTGCAGGGTGTAGTTCCCATTGGCGTCATAAATTGAAACTGTGGGAGGCAGCAATAGGAGTGTACTGACCACCGAGGAATTGGCTTCATTGGCCGAAGTACGGCTGGCCGTCAGGTTGGTACTCACCTTGAACTTTTCGGAAATGCTGCGATCCAAATTCAGACGCAAGGAATAGCGGTCAAAATCCGAGCCCCGCAAAATGCCATCCTGCTTGAAATAGTTGGCGGAAATGGCATAGCGCGTTTTGTCGTCACCACCCGAAAAAGTCAATTGATGGTTTTGAATGGGCGCTTTTTTGAAGGCCGCTGCTTGCCAGTCGGTGCCACCTTCCAGGGCAGCAATTTGGGCTGGGGTGTAAAAAGCGGGTTTGCCCGCGGCAATCAAGGCGTCGTTTTTGAGCAGTGCCCAATCGCGGGAGCTGGTCAACACATCGATCCTTTGGATGAGTTCCTGCTGGCCGTAGTAGGTTTCGTACGACACATTGTTTTGCCCTTTTTTGCCCTTTTTAGTAGTGATGATGACTACTCCATTGGCCCCACGCGAACCATAAATGGCGGTAGCCGAAGCGTCTTTCAACACGTCGATGGATTCAATATCCGAAGGGTTGAGGCTGGCTAGGGCATTGATGCTGGGGCCACTGGTTACGCCAGCGTTGACGTCGTTGTTGTCGTTGTATACGGGGAAACCGTCGATGACGTACAAGGGTTCATTGCCCCCGGTGATCGAGTTGCCACCACGGATCCGAATACTCACCGCTGCTCCGGGTTGTCCCGAAGCTTGCACCACCTGTACCCCCGAAACGGAGCCTTGCAACAAGCGGTCGAAGGAACTGACAGGCGTTTGTTCAATGATCGATTTGGAAACCGAAGCCACCGAACCGGTTAAGTCAGACTTCTTCTGGGTACCATAACCGACCACCACAAATTCGTTCAATTGTTTGGCGTCTTCGGCAATGGTGATGCGAATGTTGTTGGTTTCGGCGACGACCTCCTTGGTTTTGTAGCTCAGATTGCTGACAATCAAGGTGTAGGGGAGGATTTGGCCGGTTTGGAAGTAAAATTTCCCATCTACGTCGGTCACTACTCCGTGGGTAGTCCCTTTGATTTGCACCGTTGCCCCAATGACGGGTTCTTTGGTTTTCTCATCAAGCACCTCTCCGCGGAGGGTTGAATTGATGATGGCCGGGTTACTTTGGGCGTTGAGTGCAGAAGTGAAAAGCACAAAGCCCAGCCATACAAGTAATTGTTTTTTCATTACTTTTGCGTAGTTATCGTTAGGAAATGTGGTCAGTAGGATGGCTCGACGTCCAATCTTTGCTCGTCCAAATGACCGATGGTTCTGATGAAAAACTTCAGCCTTGTTTCCGCAAGGCTGATTTTATTTTACCCTCAGTCGGAGGGTATTCTCTCGGCAAAGGTATTTATTTTTATAAATTCTATCAATTAACTAGAGTTTTATTTTGCCTTAAATTTTTGCTGCTTGGTTTTTAATGTCTATATTTCTGAACAGTAACCACTTAGTATGACGCAAAAAATTACTTCCCGATTTTTTCAGAGGCTTTTGAATAGGAAGCTCACTTGAAATGAAGCGTTCGACTCCCTATTCAAAACCCAAAATCGGGAAGTTAATTTTTCTGCGTTACATATCGGATTAGTTATCTTCAAATCAAACAGTATGAAAAAGAAACCGCTATGGCTACTCTGCTTATTGTGGGCAGTTGTGACTATCCAGCCAGCCCAAATCCAAGCTCAGCCAGCCAGTGCAGCTCCCGCAGCAGAAAAATTCAAGTCCTGGAAAATTCCCAACGTGAGCAACGGCGCGGAGTGTTATTTTTCACCCAATGGGAAAACGCTGATTTACAACGGCAAGGAGGCCGGAGATTCCACATTTATGGTGTACACTATAAA
>JAAFHQ010000176.1:0-2991 GCA_013298445.1 Chitinophagales bacterium
CAATCCATGCCCAGAGGGGTGGATTTCCCCCGTACCCAATTGGGGACAATCATCCAGGAATCAAAAGCTGCACCAATAACTGCGCCGCGTTCGATCAAAACTTTGAGTTGTTCGTCGGAAAACTGACGGTTGTGGTTGACCAGAGCCCGGCAGTTGTTGTGGCTGGCCCAAACGGCACCCGAAAAATGATCCATGGCTTGCCAAAAAGCATCGTCACAAAGGTGGGTGGCGTCCAGAATGATGTTGAGTGATTCGATTTTTTTCAATAAATCGATGCCCATTTGCCCCATTTTGCCCGTGGAGTCGGTACCGTTGGCGTAACGACCGGGGCCGTAATGGGCGGGACCAATGGCCCGTAAACCGTAGGCATGGGCAATTTCGAGGTGTTCCAGGCTGACGATGGAGTCGGCACCTTCCAGGCTGAGGATGAAGCCAACTGGTTTTTGATCGGTTGTTTGCCCATCGTTCCAAAAACTCAAATGTTGCTCCAGGCCCGCCAAGTCGCGGATTTGCACCATTTCACCAGCCGCCACCATCGCTTGGTACCAGGCCAGTTGCGCTTGGGTATGGGCCCAGGCTTGTTCGGGGGAGTGCCAGCCCGGGAGTGGATTGTCCGGAGCTACAAAACGCGCGATTTGGGTAGCGACCACCAAACCTACATTGCCTTTGCGGAGTTCGGGCAAGCTAACGGTGCCCTGACCGCGGTCGGGTTTATCGTGCAGGCCTTGCTCGCGGGTATTGATTTCAGTGACCGGGCGCCGCAGGTCTCGGTTCCATTCCATGGCATTCATGCTGAGGTCGAGGTGGGCGTCGATGGTAAAGAGTGGGTTGCTGGTCATGCTGGATAAGTTGAGGACTAAGTGCTAGCTACTGTGTTTTTCACACGCTAAAATTTCGCCTTAAAATTATAAGATTCTACGCGATCCTCATTCTTTAACAGTGATTAATCCACCATGGAATGGCGAAAGGAAAAAATTCATCCCCAATTCTTTCCCAAGCAAAATGAGTTTGTTGTTCAGTGCAATACTCCTCAGACCAATGCTTTGCCTTAAGGAATCCGCGTGACTAGCCTCTCGGGCATTGATGGTTTGCTCCCAGATTGCAAATCCTTGGTCTTTCCGCTCTGTATCCACAACCACTCTCCAGGTTTCAATCATTGCTAGGTCAATCGCAGATAATTCTCCTTTTTCAAAAGCTTTGTACAATTTGGGTCTTAACTCCTTATAAATGGTATCATGTTCATTGTGGCTAATGATCACCGTTGCCCAAGACTTATCACCAATGATTTTTTCACCGGGGTAACCAATTTCGTCAATGATTTGATTGATTCGCCTGACTTGAGACCGATTGTTGGGTACAAACTTGCGATTGGTATACCGTTCTCTCCACTTTTGAACAGGTGTCAGTGCAACTCGAAGCGCTCGTTTTTGATCTTGACCAAACATTGCTTTTATCTCCGCCCGGAGAGGCTCATTGAGGTTTTTATGGAACTCCTTTTCGTATTCCAGTTGATTGTCCTTTAATTTTTGCCAAAAACTGTGGTTTTGATACGCCTTGATGTTTTTGCTTTTTTTTATCTCTTTCAAAGTCCAACCGTTTTTCATGCCTTGTTCCAGGAAGTAGAATAATTGGTCGGCGTCATTGATATGAGCAGATATTTGGGCTGCGACCTTTAAATCTCTACGAAAGACGTGCTCATATCGATTAGATAGGCTATTGTATATGGCCAGGCTTTCTTTGAATTGTTGATTAGCGAGGTATTCTTCTGCTCGAACAATATCACGGTGGTAGGACAGGTAGTTGTTTACCTGAGCACTGCTGAGCATTGGTATGAAAATCAGCAAGCATAAAAGTCTTTTCATCTTTTTTTGCTAAAAATGACTTTTATCCTTACAAAAAAGTTGTTTGCCGCATTAGGAGAAATTGGCATTAGCAACTCAACACCTCAGCTCATTTTCAACACATTCATCAAATACTCTCCGTAACCACTCTTCATATACCGATGTGCCAGCACTTCCATCTGGGTTGAGTCGATGAAGCCCATTTCAAAAGCCGTTTCTTCAATGCAGCCAATTTTGAGCCCTTGCCGCTCTTCAATAACCTGAATGAATTGCCCTGCTTGCATCAAGGATTGGTGGGTTCCCGTATCCAGCCAGGCGATGCCCCGGCCCAAAACACCAACCTCCAGTTTTCCTTCTTCAAGGTAGTATTTGTTGACGTCGGTGATCTCGTATTCTCCTCTGGCGCTGGGCTTCAGGTTTTTGGCAACCTCCACCACACTGTTGTTGTAAAAGTACAAACCTGGCACCGCGTAATTGGATTTGGGCTGAATCGGTTTTTCTTCAATGGACAAAGCCTTGAACTTTTTATCAAACTCAACTACCCCATAGCGCTCTGGGTCGGCTACCTGGTAGGCAAAAACCACCCCACCCTGAGGGTCAACCGATTCTTGCAACAGCTCTTTCAAACCATTGCCATAAAATATATTGTCACCCAAAATCAGTGCTGCGCTATCACCTCCAATGAACTCCTCACCCAATACAAAGGCCTGGGCCAATCCATTAGGGTCATGTTGGGCCACGTAAGAAAAATGACAACCGATATCCGAGCCATCCCCCAGGAGTTTGGCAAAATTGGGCAAATCATGGGGGGTAGAAATGATCAGAATATCCCGAATCCCTGCCGACATCAGCGTAGATAAAGGATAATAAATCATGGGCTTATCGTACACTGGCATCAGTTGTTTGCTGACAGCCAAAGTGAGTGGATACAATCGGGTACCGAGGCCACCAGCCAGGATGATTCCCTTCATTGCAGTCTGATTTTATTGGTTTTGAGAAAAAACAACGTAAAGATAGGCAAGACAAAGTCTCTCCCGTCTAAAAAGCTCTGCCTTTTATCGAACAATGCACAAGCCCTAACGATAAGGCTTTATCTTTCGTGTCTTAATATGACGCAAAAAATTACTTCCCGATTTTTTTGAGGCTTTTG